>DQED01000363.1:9456-15392 GCA_003525525.1 Desulfovibrio sp. | reverse complement strand
TTATTTCCCGGGCAGGGCGTCGAGGGTCGTCTTCAAGTGGTCCATCCACACGGCGGCCACGGCTTCGCGGTCGCCGTTGCCGGCCATCACGGGCACGCTCTCGACGCCGGCCTTTTTGAGCGTCGAAGCCAGGGAGTCGTCCTCCTTTCCGGCCATGTCGTTGTGGGCATGGTCGCCGGCCACGGCGAAAAGCGGCATGAGGAAGGCCTTCTTGACGCCGCGCGCCTTGAGCTCGGACACGAGGTCCTCGAAACTCGGCGTGCCCTCGACTGTGGTCACGAAAGCGTTCTTGTCTTCGCGCCACAGGGTGTATTGCAGGGCGGGATAGGCCATGTTGGCGGGGTGGTCCGTACCGTGGCCGACGAAGACAAGGGCGTCGCCGGGTTTCCTGTCCTTGGGCGCGGAAGCCAGGAGCGCCTTGGCCACGCGGGGAAAGTCCTCGCGCGAAAAAAGCAGGGGGGCGGTCACTTCCACGTGGGAAAGTCCCTTGGGCAGTCCCGAAAAGGCCTGAGCCAGGCGCTCGAGGTCGTTGAACTCATGGCCGGGAATGGTCTGCAGGGAGAAAAGGGCCACATCGGTGACGCCCTGGTCGGGCAGGGCGGCCAGGGCCTCGGCCGGGGAGGGCACAGTCTGTCCTTGCTTGGCCAGTTTGTGCCGGATCATGGACGCGGTGTAGCACAGGCTTACGGGCACGCCGGGATAGGCGGCCTTGACGCGTTCCACCATTTTCTGGATGGCCGGCGCGGCCTCGGGCACGGTGGTGCCGAAGGCGGCCACGACGATGGCGCGTTTGGGCTCCTTTTTGGCGTCATGGCCGGCAAAGGCCGGCGCGGCGAGGAGCAGGCACAGGGTCAGACAGGGAAGGATGCGCTTGAAAAACGGCATGCGGGGAAAACCTCCATGGGTATGGAGGGCTCTTGAAGAAAGGAAGAAAGCGACGTCCCGGCCCGGGACGCGCACTTTATCCCGAAGCCCGGCCGGCAAAAGCCCTCGTTGCCGACGGGGTGGCCTGTGACCGGGCAGGTCTTCCGGCTCGTCCCATCGGCTCCGGCCTTCCCGGGAAGGTTCCCAGTGGCGCGCGAGGAAGCCGATCTTGCGGGGGACTGACGGCGGCGGGTCCGCTCCCGATTCGCACGGGATTCCCTATTGAGCCCCGAGGGGCGCCCAGGTCGTTTCCGGGCAGTAGCCGTGGCGCGGGGAGGTGTCAAGGATGCGCCGGCGTGCGCGTGGGATTGAGCACGCCGCGATCGCGCAGGGCCTTGTAATCGGCCTTTTTGGTGAAAAGCGTGGGCACGTGGAGGTTTTCGAGCAGCTGGAGCAGGGTCTGCACCGTGGCGGTCCGGGTGTTCTTTCCGAGGACCACCACGGCGGCGTCCTTGGCCACGGCGATTTTTTCGGCCACCTCCCAGGCTCCGGTCACGGGACGGCCGCCGTCGAGGCTGTAGGCGTCGTTTTCTATCACGATCACGCCGGCCCAGGCCTGCGCGGCGCAAAAGGCCAGCACGAGGGCGGCCAGGGCGGCAAGGCGGGCTATCCGTGACATACCCGCTTTCCTGCGCTTGCTTCTGGACATGATGCGCCTTTGGGGTTAAGGATTTTTTTCACGAAATTCATTCGTCCAGGGGGTTCGCCGTGACATTCGACTTCTCCGGTCTCATCGTGCTGTTCGGCTTCATCGCCGTGTTTGTCGCCCTCAAGGTCATCAAGGCCCAGCAGGAGGCCAAACCCCAGGACCAGGACTGGTAGACCCCGTTTCCCCGTTTGTTCCGGCGGCGGCAGGCTTCGGCCTCCCGCCGCTTTTGTCGTTGCGCCTGCGCATGCCTCCCGAACCTCCCTCCTGTCGGGATGGTCCAGGAGGGGCCGCGGCCCCTGCCTTGCCGCCGGAGGCAGCTTCCCGTCTTTTCTTTTTTTCCCCTCCATCCACGCCCCTTACGACGGGCTGACTAGTATTACGACGCGCCGGTTCTTGGCCTGGTTCTCGGGGAGGGAGCGGCCTGCCTCGTCGGTGTTGGGGGCCACGGGCATGGTGTCGGCAAGGCCTTCGACGCGCAGGTGTTCGCGTGCCACGCCGTGGTCGATGAGGAAGCGCGCCACGCGGCTGGCCCGGGCCGAGGACAGTTCCCAGTTGGAGGGGTAGAGCCAGGATTCGATGGGCAGGTTGTCGGTGTGGCCCTCGACGGTCACTTTGTAGGGCGTGCCGGCGAGCGTCGCGGCGATGTCGCGCAGGAGCGGCAATCCGGCGGGTTTGATGTCCGCGCTGGCGAGGTCGAAGAAGGCCGCGCCGCGAAGGCTCAGTTCCACGCCGTTTTCGCGCGGCACGATTTCGACGGCTCCCGAGGCGATGTCGAGCTTGCCGGCGAGTTCCTTGCGGATGTCGTCCAGGCTTTTGCGCGTGGGGCCGGTGCGTTCGTTCTCCGGAGCTTTGGCGGGCGGTTGGGGGGCTTTCGCGGCCGGAGCCGGCTGCGCTTCGCCGGGCTTGGGCTGGGCGACGGCCTGGGACGGGGCGGGGTGTTCCTTGGGTTTTTCGGGCTCCGGGGGAGGGGTTTCGCTTTTGAGGGTCGTGTGGCTGACCTTGGAGCGCACGGTGGACGGTTCCGGGGCTTTTTCGGGCTTGGGCGGGGCCGTTTTGGCGGTGACGGGCGGCGCTTCGGCGGTTTTTTGCCGCGGCGCGGGCCGATCCGTGACCATGGCTTTCTGCATGGAGTCGGCCACGCGCTCGTAGCGGTTGAGGTCCACGTGGGACACGGCCACGATGAGCAGGAAAAAGCACAGCAGCAGCGTCATCATGTCGGCCAGGGAGATGGGCCAGAGGTCTTCGTCGTCGTGGCGCTGCTTGCGCAGGTCGGACAGGCTCACGAGGGACGCGCCGGGTTTGCGGCGGGTCGGGACCATGTCAGGCGTCCCCCTCGGCCTCGCGCCGTTCGATGGAGGCCCAGCGCCGCGTGGGCAGGTAGGCCTTGAGCTTGTCCAGCACGATGGCGGCCGGGGTCTTGTCCTTGATAAACAGCGTGCCGTCGCGGATGACGCACATGAGCACCACGCGTTCCTCGATGAGTTTTTCCACTTTGACGGCGATGGGCAGGAAAATGAGGTTGGCGAGCAGGATGCCGTAGAGCGTGGTGGTCAGCGCCACGGCCATGTGCGCGCCGAGGTTCCCCAGGCCCACGCTCATGGACTGCATCATGCCGATGAGCCCGATCAGCGTGCCGATGATGCCGTAGGCAGGGGAGAGCTTGGCCATGGTGCGATAGATGCCGGCGGAGGACAGTTCCTGTTGGTAGGTCTGCTCGATGCGCGTGTCGAGGATTTCCTGGATTTCCTCGCGGGAGTAGCCGTCCACGAGCATCTGGATGGCGCTTTGCAGGAATTCGTTCTCGATGCCGGGCAGGGCGGTTTCCAGGTGGATCTTGCCTCGGGTCGAGGCCTGGCGGGCGATGGCGACGATTTCCTCGATGTAGTTGTCCGTGGGCAGTTCCTCGCGTCTGAGCGCCACGAGGAAGGTGTTGAAGACCCGCATCACTTCCTTCATGGGGAAGCAGATGAAGGTCGAGGCCAGGGTGCCGCCGAGCACGATGGCCAGGCCCGGGACGTTGATGAACACCCCCGCGCTGTCCGTGGAGAGGAAGGTTGCGAATCCCAGGATGGCGATGCCGAAGACGATGCCGATGACGGTGGCGATGTTCACGAGGCCAGTCCCTTGATGGCTTTGATGCGGTCGAGCAGTTCCTTTTCCACGTCGGCGACTTCGTCCTCGTCGGGTTCGCCCAGTGCGGCGGCTTCCTCGCGCACCACGGCCGCTATTTTCTTCGACAGGTTCTTGAGGATTTTCTCGCGTGCCGTTTCTCCGGCCGCGCCCAGGGCCACGGCCACCTTGTGGAAGCCCAGTGCGGAGAAGGCTTCCTGGAGCGTGGCGTTGTCGACGCTTACGATGTCGTCGATGCGCGCGAGGTCCGCCGCAGCCAGACGCGGCCGGCGCGCCTGGCGGAAAAACTCCAGGCCCACGGCTTCGATGTAGGCTTGCGCGCGGGCCTTGTGGAAGAAGAAGAGCTCCTCGGGAATCTCCCGGTAGCCGATCTTCTTGTAGAGGATGTCCGGCGAGGACTGGGCTTCGCGGGCGAAATCGGCCAGGTCGAAGAACTCCAGGTCCACGCCGAATTCGGCACGGTCGCGGTATTCCCGAGCCACGTTTTTGGCCACGGCCAGGAAGTTGTCGGCGTCGGGCAGGCGCAGCAGGCGGTCGCGCACGAATTTCGTGCCGGGCTTCTTGCGGCCGAGCAGCGGGTCCTCGCGGCTGAAACTGCCCTGGACGTCGGTGAGCGATACGAGGCGCAATTTTTTGAGGCGGTCGAACACGGCGTCGATCTCGATCTGGCTCAGGAGCAGGATGTCCTTGAGGGTGCGCGAGAGTTCGGCGTAGCTCAAATCCTGCGCCCCGGAGCGCACGGCTCCCTGCCAGCACAGGGCCGTCACGCGGCACACGGACCAGAAGGCGTTGCCCGAGGGGCGGTCCGTGATCTGCTCGGACAGGGCGCGCACGCGCTCGACCAGATAGCCCGTGAGCAGTTGCACCGGCCGGGGGCTTTTGAGCAGCATGGTGCGCAGCAGGCGCTGGTCGCACACGAGCGCCTCGGTGTAGGCGACGGCTTCGGCGAAGCTCGAGCGGACAGCGCCGCCCACGGCCCCCATCTCGCCCACCATTTCGCCCGGGCCGCGTTCGCCCAGGCCCACGCGCTTGTTGTTGACGAGGCGGTAGATGGCGACCCGGCCCTTCTTGATGATGTAGGCCACATCGCTCGGCTGGCCTTCCTTGAAAAGGACTGCGCCCTTGTGGAAGGTCCGAACGATGGAATCGCGGTCGTCTTCGTCTTCGAGGTCGATGTCCTGGCGCATGTCCTGCCTCCCGTTCCGCCCTGGGCGGCCGGATAATCCCTCGCGCTTCACCCTACGGACAACACCGGGCAAGTTCAAGAACCCCGGCGGCGAAGCCCGCAATTCCTTGGACCTTTCGGGCCTTTTACAAGGCGCGGCAAAGAGGCTACAACGCGGCATCATTTTGCTGCGAGGTGACGCTTGGGCAAGGAAAGCGCCTGCCGCGACGTCAAGCTCCTGTCCGTGGACCCGTGCGGCCCCGAGGGGGCGGCGCACGGCTGCTATCTGTTGGAACTGGAAAATCCCGGCCTGGAACCGGCCGTGGCCGGCCAGTTCGTCATGGTGAGGCCGGAGCGGTTCGGGCAGAATCCGGTCTGGCCGCGTCCGTTTTCCATCTGCCGGTTGACGTCGGCGACGCTGACGCTTTTCGTCCAGGCCTGCGGCCGGGGCACGGACATCCTGTGCGGGCTTGCCGCCGGGGACCGGGTCACGGTCTGGGGGCCGCTCGGGCAGGGGTTCGCGCTTGCGCCGCAGACGCCCACGGTCATGCTGGCCGGCGGCGTGGGCATCGCGCCGTTCGTGGAATACGCGGCCACGCATCCTGTCCCGTCCAACCTGTCCCTGGTCTTCGGGCACCGGCAGCCGCTTTCCTGCTATCCTTTCGACGCCCTGGCCGAGATCGTCGGCCGCGCCGAGGCGTTTTGCGAGAAAAGCCCCGAGGATTTGCCGGCATTTATCGAATTGCTCGACAGGACCGTGGCCGCCGCCGCGGCCGGGCTGATCCTGGCCTGCGGCCCCAGGCCCTTCCTGCTCACGGTCGCGCGGCTTGCGCGCAAGTACAGCGCCCGGGCGCAGGTGTCGCTTGAAAACCGCATGGCCTGCGGCGTNNGCCTTGGCTGCGTGGAGAAAAACACCCTCGGCGCATACGTGCAGACGTGCACCGAGGGTCCGGTCTTCTGGGTCGAGGAACTGGCCCTTGCGGAGGACGCATGAGCGCGGACGCAAGCGTGCGCCTGGCCGGGCTGGCGCTCAAGAATCCGGTCCTGACCGCCTCGGGCACCTTCGGC
>DQED01000363.1:0-9439 GCA_003525525.1 Desulfovibrio sp. | reverse complement strand
CTTGGCGGCATCGTGGTCAAGGGCTTGTCGCTGAAGCCCCGCCTGGGCAATCCCATGCCGCGCATCGCCGAGACGCCGTGCGGGATGTTAAACGCCATCGGCCTGCAGAACTGCGGCGTGGAAAAGTTTCTGCGCGACAAGCTGCCGCTGCTGCCCCATGCCACAACGCCGATCGTTGCCAACCTCTACGCCTGCGACGCCGACGAGTTCGCCGAGCTGGCCGGCGTGTTGTCGGCCGCGGAGGGCGTGGCGGCGCTCGAGGTCAATATTTCCTGCCCCAACGTCAAGGCCGGCGGCATCGCCTTCGGCCAGGATCCGGCCATGGCCGGCAGGCTGGCCGAGGCCGTGAAGAAGCGCGCCGGGGACAAGCCCGTCTGGGTCAAGCTCTCGCCGAACGTCACGGACATCGTGGAGATCGCCCGCGCGGCGGTCCTCGGCGGCGCGGACGCGCTGACCTGCATCAATACGCTCACGGGCATGGCGGTCGATATCCGCACGCGCAGGCCCCGCCTGGCCAACGTCATCGGCGGGCTGTCCGGCCCGGCGATCAAGCCCGTGGCCCTGCGCTGCGTCTGGCAGGTCTGCCGGGCTGTTTCGGCTCCGGTCATTGCCGTGGGCGGCATCAGTTGCGCCGAGGACGCGCTGGAATTCATCCTCGTCGGCGCGCACGCGGTGCAGATCGGCACGGCCAACTTCATGCGGCCGGACATGGCGTTTCGCATCGCGGAAAGGCTGCCGGCGCTGATGGAGGAGCTGGGGATAGAAAGCCTCGACGCCTACCGGGGGAGCCTTACCGGCTAGGGCGAAACGCCGGCATTTTCCGTGCCGTATGGCGGCGCGGCATTCTTTCGTGCCGGGGCAGGACGGAATCGTCCTGCCCCGGTTTTCCATTTTTGGGCATCGCTCCGGAGTTTTCCACAGTTCGGTTCTTTTCGGGGACGAAAATTCGCCTGGAACACGTCCGGGAGCGGCTTTTTCATGGACTGCGCAGCGGCGGTGCCCTCGCGCGCGTCGCGATGCCGGCCTTTTATTCCAAATTTGAAATGTTGACCCTGTTTTTGCCCGTGCCGCGCTCGGGCCAGTGACATACGCCTTCGCCGACGTGGCGTTCGGGCGACGGCGGTGTCCTTTCTTTGCTGCGCAAGCATCGCTCCCCGTGAACCGGGCGCGCGGCCGTCCGTTGCGCCGGTCCTTCCCGCATGTCGCGGCAGCGCGTGGTCGGGAAAACCGGTAGAAACGCACCACAATTGACAATTCGGTGATTTGCCCGGCCCGGTTCCCCATGCTACTGGCCCACCAAACTTTTTTGAGGGGGCGATATGCTGCAAAGCGGCGACACGGCCTTTGTCCTCGTCAGCGCGGCGCTGGTGCTGCTCATGATTCCGGGACTGGCCCTTTTCTACGGCGGCATGGTGCGCAAGAAAAACGTGCTCGGCACCATCATGCAAAGCTTCATCCTGATTTCCCTGGTCACGTTCGAATGGGTCTACCTCGGCTATTCCCTGTCCTTCGGCCCGGACATCAAGGGACTGATCGGCTCCCTGCGCTGGGCGGGATTTGCCGGGGTCGGCGCCGCGCCCAACCCGGACTACGCCGCAACCGTGCCGCATCTGGCCTTCGCCATGTTCCAGTGCATGTTCGCGGCCATCACGCCGGCGTTGATCACCGGGGCCGTGGCCGAACGCCTGCGCTTCGGGCCGTTTCTGGTCTTTTCCCTGGCCTGGACCATCCTGGTTTATAATCCCGTGTGCCACTGGGTCTGGGGCAACGGCGGCTGGCTCAAGGAACTGGGCGTGCTGGATTTCGCCGGCGGCATCGTCGTGCACCTGACCTGCGGCGCGGCCGCCTTGGCCGCCGTGCTTGCGACCGGGCCGCGCAAGGACCACGGCCGGCATCAGATCGTGCCGCACAACCTGCCCATGACGCTGCTCGGCACGGGCCTTTTGTGGTTCGGCTGGTTCGGCTTCAACGCCGGCAGCGCCCTGGCCGCCGACGGCGTGGCCGTGGGGGCCTTCGCCGCGACCCATCTCGGCGGCATGGCCGGCATGGCCACCTGGTGCGTCATCGAATGGTGGCACCGCGGCAAGCCCACGACCCTGGGCGCGGCCTCCGGGGCCGTGGCGGGACTGGCCACCATCACGCCGGGCGCGGGCTTCGTCTCCCCGGGCTGGGCCGTCGCCATCGGCATGCTGGCCGGAGCCGTGTGCTACGGCGCGGTGCTGGTAAAGGCCCGTTTGCGTTTCGACGACAGCCTGGACGTGGTGGGCATCCACGGCGTCGGCGGCGTGCTCGGCACGCTCCTGGTCGGCGTCGCGGCGAGCAAGCTGGTCAACCCGGCCGGGGCCGACGGCCTGGCTAGCGGCAATCCCCACCAACTCGGCGTCCAGGTGCTGGCCGTGGTCGCGGTCGGCGTTTTCGCCTTTGTCGTGAGCTGGCTGCTCCTGGCGGCCGTGCGCGCCGTCATGGGGCTGCGGCTTGCGCCCCAGGCCGAGACCATCGGCCTCGACCTCTCGGAACACACCGAAGCCGCCTACGGCGAGTAGCGGACAACCCTACGACCGACCTGGGCCGTTGGCCCGGGTCCCGGGAGCGCCATGAAACGCATCGAAGCCGTCATCCGGCCGTATAGGCTCGACGAGGTCAAGGAAAAGCTCGCCTCCATCGGCATCAAGGGCATGACCGTGGAAGAGGTGCGGGGCTTCGGCCGCCAGCGCGGCCATACGGAAATCTACCGCGGCGCGGAGTACAACGTGGATTTCGTGCCCAAGGTCAAGATAGAACTGATCGTGGAGGATGCGCTGGCGCCGACGCTCGTCGCGGCCATCCGCGAAGCCGCGCATACGGGAGAGGTCGGCGACGGCAAGATCTTCATCATGGACATGGGCGACGCCGTGCGCATCCGCACCGGCGAAACCGGCGGCGACGCGATTTAGGGTTGCATCCCTGAAAAGGCGACAGTCCTTTTCAAGGGGAAAAGATGCTTGCCGCGTGATGCGATGCGCTGCCGCGTAAGCGGAAGATTCACGAGAGAGGGGAAGGGAGGAAGGTCTCTGACGGCCGGAAGGGGGACCACCCCTTTCCGGACCTCCCTGAACGCGAGAACTGTCCGCCCGGCTACAGCCATTTCTTCTTGCGAAACCAGGCCAGCATCCCGATCGAGAGCGCGAGCATGAACGCGAGGATGATGTAGTAGCCGTAGCGCCACTTGAGTTCCGGCATGTTCTCGAAGTTCATGCCGTAAAGGCTCGTGATGAAGGTGAGCGGCAGGAATATCGTGCCGATGACGGTGAGCACCTTCATCACCATGTTCATGCGCATGTCCGCAACGGACGAATAGACGTCGATCATGCTCGTGGCGATCTGGTTGAGCGTGTCCACCGTTTCCACCACCATTTTGACATGGTCCACGATTTCGCGCATGTAGGACTTCGCGTAATCGCTGACCTTTTTCGAATGCTTCTTGTGCGACAGCGCCTGCAACACCTCGCGCAGGGGCCAGATGTATTTGCGCAGGTACGCCGTCTCGCGCTTGAGGTTGTAAAATTCCGACAGCGTCGCCTCGGTCTGCGCGCCGAAGAGCAGTTCCTCGAGCTTCTCGGCCTTGTCGCCGAGCTTGCCGAGCGTGATCATGTAGCGGTCGACGATGACGTCGAGCAGCGCGAGCATCAGGTAGTGCGGATCGGACTTGCCCAGGTGCCGGCCCTTGCGCAGCCGGTCCAGGTAGTTGTCCCAGACGTTCGCCGCGTTTTCCTGGAAGGTGAAGACCGACGTGCCGTCCATGGCGATGCTCACCTGTTCGGCGGTCAGCGACTCCTGCGCCGCGTCCATGTCGATGATCTTGAGCGCCATGAACATGGCGTCGCCGAATTCCTCGTATTTCGGGCGCTGCGTGGTGTCGGCCACGTCCTCCATGAGCATGGAGGGCATGTCGATGGACGCGCCAACGGACTTGATGACGCCGATGTCGTGGACGCCGACCACGCGCACCCAGATGACCCGGTCCTCGCGCGGCGCGGGGATGACCGGCGTCTGGCCGTGTTCGTAGCGCGTTTCGGCGAAGCTGCCGTCGCCGTAGACGATGACGTTGACGTACGGGGAAAAGGCCTTGGCCGCGCCGACATAGGAGACGGTGCCGAATTCCTGGTTGGCCTTGACGTGTTGGGGGCGCATGTGCCTGAGCATGACGAAGCCTCGCGAAAGGGGAACTGGCCGCCCCGGACGGGGAGGACGACGCCGACACGTTACCGACGCGCGGTGACGTTTTGGTGGCGGGACGTCAGCCCTGGCGCAGGGCGGCCACGATGTTCATGCGCGAGGCGCGCACCGCCGGCAAAAAGCCGCCGACCACGCCCATGACCAGGGAGAAGGCCAGAGACAGGGCCACGATCCAGGGCGCGAGGGCGAACTTGAAGGAGAGTTCGGAAAACGTCTGGAAGTTGGTGGTGGAAAAGGAGACGAAGGAAAGCCCGGCCGCAAGGCCCACGCCCGCCACGCCCCCGAGCAGGCCGAGGAACATCGATTCGAGCAGAAACGCGGCCAGGATGCTCCCGCGCGTGAAGCCGATGGCGCGCAGGGTGCCGATCTCCGGCACGCGGTTGGCCACGGCGGAATACATGGTGATCGTGGCCCCGATCATCGCGCCCAGCGAAAAGATGGCCGTGAGCGCCACGCCAAGCACCGTCAGGAACTTGCGCATCATGTCCGACTGCTTCTCGTAATAGCGCGTCTCGCGCCAGGCCTCGGCCTGCAGCCGCGGGTCGGCTTCCACGGCCTCCTTGAAGGCGTCGAAAAGCCCGGGTTCGCGCAGCCCCGCGACCACGATCGAATAGGCGCCGCGCCCGAAGGCCGGCATGAGCTGGTCCGCGTCGCCCCAGATCTCCGAGGAAAATCCGGTCTGCCCGGCGTCGAAAATGCCGACGATGGGCCATTCGCGTTTGCCGAAGCGCAGACTCTGGCCGATTTCCGCGTTTGCGAACCCCTTGGCAACGGCCGCGCCGACCATGATTTCCGGCGTGCCCGGGCGCGGCAGGCGGCCTGAGGCGAGGCGGATCTGCGGCCGCAGCGTCAGGGAGGCGGGAGCCGTACCCCGGATGACCACGTTGGAGGTCTTGCCCGTGGATTTTTTCGTGAGGCCAATGAGCACCACGGATTCCTTCGCCGCAAGCGCCCGGCCGTCGCCGCCGAGCGCGATTTCGGGCCGGGTGGCGACGGCCGCGGCCTGGGCGCGTTCGATGCCGCTTTGCACCTCCGTTTCCGAACCCTTGCGCAGCACGATGGCGTTTCCGGGCGAGCCCGTGGCCACGAGGGTCTGGCGCAGGCCCTCGGCCAGCATGAGCGTGGCCGCGAACACGAAGACCACGAGCGCCATGCCGCCGGCGGTCAGCGCCGTGGTCAGGCGGCGCGTGCTCAAGTTGCGCCAGGAATAGGCCAGCGGCACGGCCATCAGCCGATCCTCCGGAACGCTGCGGCGATGCGCACCGTGCCCACGCGCACGGCCGGGGCCGCGGCGGCCAGTACGCCCACGGCCACGCCGAAGGCCGGGAGCAGGAGCATGGTTTCGCGCGAGACGAAGAAAATGGGAAAATACTGGGCCAGGTTCTTGGTAAAGGCGTCGGTGATGGCCGGCAGCAGGCCCATGGCCAGGGCAGCGCCGGAAAGGGACAACAGCAGGGATTCGGCCAGGAGCATGAGCCCGAGCGTAGGGCCGGGGAAGCCGAGGGTTTTGAGTACCGCGAATTCCCCCAGCCGTTCCCGGGCGGACATGGCCATGGTGTTGGCGGCCACGGCCAGGATGATGCCGATGACCACGTAGGAGACCACGGTGATGGCCATGAGGATGGCCTCGCTCATGGAGACGAAGCCCATCTGGAAGGCCTTTTCCGTCTCGGTCAGGGTCTCGGCCTGGGAATTGCGAAAAAGCGCGTCGATGTCCTTGGAAATCTCCGCCGCTTTCGTGGCGTCGCCGATGCCGATCATGAAAAAGCCCGTCTGGCCGGCGCGGCGCGGGGTCGTCTTTTTCATGACCTCGTCGACGTAGGACCAGTGGAGATAGAGCACGGTCTCGTCGGTGTCCGGCCGCGCGCCCTTGTAGATGGCGCGGATGGTCATGGGCCATTGGCCCGGAAAGATGGTGCCGCGCAGGGTGACGGTGTCGCCTACGCGCCAGTGGAAGCGGTCGGCCAGCTTGCGGCCGATGACCGCGCCCTTGCGGTCGGTCAGAAACGCCTTCTGTTCGGCGGGCGTGACCACCAGTTCCGGGTAGAGCCGGAAGAAATCCTCGGCTTCCACGGCGAAATTGGCGAAGAAGTTCTTCTCGTCGAGGTAGATGCCGCCGAACCAGTTGCCGGCGGCGACGATGTCCACGCCCGTGACCTGGCGGATGCGGCCCCTGTAGGCGTAGGGCAGGGGCTGGGTCAGGGAGACGGCGTTTCGCGTGACGAGGCGGTTGGCCGAGGAGGCCGACACCCCGGCGTTCCAGGCGTCGAGGACCGTGCGCATGAGCCCGAAGGCCGTCAGCGCGATGGCCACGCCGACGATGGTCAGCATCGAGCGCAGACGGTGGCGGAAGGCGTTTTTGAAGATGAGCCTAAGGAGCAACACGCAGTTCGCCCTTGTCGAGCTCGCGTACGAGGTGGGCGGCCTCGGCGGCCCGGTGGTCGTGGGTGACCATGACGATGGTTTTATTGAGCTCCTGGTTGAGGCGGCGAAGTAGCGCCATGATGTCCGCTGCGGAGTGCCGGTCCAGATCGCCCGTGGGCTCGTCGGCGACGATGATGTCCGGGTCGGTGACGATGGCCCGGGCGATGGCCACGCGCTGCTGCTGGCCGCCGGAAAGCTGGGCCGGCTTGTGGTCCGTGCGGTCGGGCAGGCCCACGGCAGTGAGCGCCGCCAGGGCGTGCTCCTGGCGCGCCCTGGCGGAAAGGCTGGTCAGAAGCAGCGGCAGTTCCACGTTTTCGAGCGCCGTGAGCACCGGAATCAGGTTGTAGAACTGAAAGACGAAGCCCACGTGGCGGCTGCGCCAGGCGGCGAGCTCCCCTTCGCTTAAGGTCGTGATGTCCGTGCCGCCGATGGTGATCGTGCCGGCGTCCACGGCGTCGATGCCGGCGATGCAGTTGAGGAGTGTGGACTTGCCCGAGCCCGACGGGCCGATCAGCGCTAGGAATTCCCCTGTGGCGATGTCGAAGGTGATGTCGGAAAGCACGGGGATGACCTGGTCGCCGCGCCGGTAGGACTTCGACAGGTGGGCGATCTCGATCAGCGGCTGCTGCGTCATGATCAGCCCTCGGCCAGGGTCACGGCGTCGCCGGAGGCGAGCTTGTCCGGGGGCGAGAGCACGACCTTGAGCCCGGATTCCAGGCCCGAGGTCACTTCGCGCATATCGCCGAGGGGCTCGCCGAGCGTCACGGGGGTGAGCAGCGCCTTGCCGTCCTTGATGACGAAGACGGCGTCGCGCCCGTCGCGCGTGGTCACGGCCGCGGCCGGCACGGCCAGGCGCGGCGTGGTCTCGGCCTGGGTCAGCGCGCGCGAGAGAAAGGCCACCTTGGCGCTCATTTCCGGCAGCACGCGAGGGTCCAGGGCGTCGAAACGCACCTTGACGAGCACGGTGGCCTTGGTGCGGTCGGCCGTGGGCACGATCATGTGCACCTTGCCGGGAAAGCGCTCGCTCGGGATGGCGTCGAGCATGATTTCGCAGGGCTCGCCCACGACCACCTGGCGCAGGCTCGATTCCGAGACGTCCACCTCCACGGCCAGCGAGCCCATGTCCGCGATGGTGACCACGGCGGCCTTGGACGTGGAGGAGGCGCCAAGCGGCGAGATGATGTCGCCGACGTCGGCGTTTTTGGTCAGCACCACGGCGTCGAAGGGCGCTTCGAGGTCGGTGTAGGTCAGCTGCGCCTCGGCCTGGTTCAGAGCCTCGGCGCGGGCCTTGAGGTTGGCCTTGGCCTGGTCCAGGGCGGCGGCGGCCTTCTTGAGCCGCGCTTCGGCGGTGTCGTAGTCGGAGTGGGCCACATAGTCGCCGGTCACGAGTTTTTTCATGCGCCCGTAATGGATGCGCGCGTCGGCGAGCTCCGCCTCGGCCGAGGCGATCTGGTACCTGGCCGCCTCCATGTCGTGGCGGGCCTGGTCTCGCGAGGCTTCGACGTCGGCGCTTTCCAGGCGCGCCACCACCTGGCCCTTTTGCACCCTGCTGCCTTCCTCCACGCCGAGCCAGACGAGCTGGGCCGTGGCCTTGGTGGCGAGCGCCGCCTTGCGCTGGGCCACGACGTAGCCGCTGGCCGTCAGCTTCGTCAGCGTGCGCGACGGGTAGGCCAGGCCGACGGTCGCGGCCGAGACGGTGAACGTGCGCGGCGAAAACATCCAGGCCGCCATGACGGCCGCAAGAAGCGCCGCCAGGAGGTAGGGCCAGCGGCGGCGACGGCGACGCGGCCTGCCGCCGCCCGTGAACCGGTCGGACTTGTCCTCTGCGGTGATGCGCAGGGCTTCCAGGGTATCGCTCATGGGACTCCCGTTTTGTGTTCCCGGGGTCATGGCAAGCCGCAGGGCGTCCGTCAAGACGCAACAGCACGAATTCTGTTGCGCTTTCGGTCTAGGAAAGCCACAAACTGTTCGCCATCCGGTCGATG
This sequence comes from Desulfovibrio sp., assembly GCA_003525525.1. Lineage (GTDB taxonomy): Bacteria > Desulfobacterota > Desulfovibrionia > Desulfovibrionales > Desulfovibrionaceae > Solidesulfovibrio. The sequence goes on along the minus strand of DQED01000363.1, from coordinate 815 downwards.
AGTTTCCTGTGTCCCGCCGGAAAAGCGAAGCGGGCCAGGGCTTCGGGCGCGACCCAGAGGCTTTCCTGCGCGGCGGTCAGCGTCGGTTCGGGCGGCGTAGCAACGCTTGCGCCATTGGTCAGGCGCAGCAAGAAACAGTGCAGCGTCACGCGGTAGGTGGTGTAGCCGTGGCGGATCACGGCGAGCTTGGCGGAAACGGCGGTGGGAAAATCCGTTTCCTCGCGAAATTCGCGCACGATGGCCGCCTCGGGCGTCTCGCCCTCCTCGATGCGCCCGCCCGGGAATTCCCAGAGGTTGCCCCAGGCCCCGGCTGGCAGGCGTTTCTGGATGAACACCTTGCCGTCGTGGACGAGCACGCCCGTGGCCACGAAAAGCGGGGTGATGTCCTTGGACCTGGAGAGCACCGGCCGGTCGGCCACGATGCCGAGGTGGCGCGCCTGGCACGCGCCGCCAAGGGGACAGCGGGCGCAATCCGGGGTTTTCGGCCGGCAGACGAGCGCCCCGAATTCCATGAGCGCCTCGTTGAAATCACCGGCTTGCCCTGGCGGCAACAGTTCGCGCGCGAGCGTCTCGGCCCGGGCGCGGCCGGCCGGTTCCTTGACGGGCGCGTCGATGTCGCACACCCGGGCGAGCACGCGCAGCACGTTGGCGTCCACGGCCACCTCGTCGAGCCCGAGCGCCATGCTCGCCACGGCCCCGGCCGTGTAGGCCCCGACGCCGGGCAGCGCGCGCACGGCCTCGAACGTGGCGGGAAACGCGCCGCCGTGTTCGGCCATGATCCGCCTGGCCGCGGCGTGGAGGTTGCGGGCCCGGGA
>DQED01000419.1 GCA_003525525.1 Desulfovibrio sp. | reverse complement strand
TGGCCGCTTTGCAGCGGCTGGGCGCAGAACACGCAACGCCCCGGACATCCCCGAAAAGTCACATAAACGGGCCAGATGCGCCCGGGCCGCCGGGGCGGCTCCGGATGGCGGAAAATGCGCCCTGCGCTTGGCCGCGCAGGGGCGCAAAAGGGGGCTTGCGGCGCGGGTTGCAATATTTTTCTCCTAAACCACTTGAAAAAATACTTTTCCTTGACTATCAGGAGGGCAATACGTCGGCTCGGCCGTGTTTTCTCCCCGGAAAGCCTTGCGCCGGGCCGGCAGTCGCCGCTGCAAAGAAGGCTGTGCCCATGGACCATGCCGATTGCATTTTTTGTAAAATCGTACGGGGCGAGATCCCTTGCGCCAAGGTGTACGAAACGGACCAGCTGCTGGCCTTTCTCGACATCGCTCCGGTGGCCCCGGGCCATGTCCTGGTCATCCCAAAGGCGCATCATGTCAACCTGTTCGATCTGCCCGAAGCTCTCGGCGGCCGGCTGTTCGCGGCCCTGGCCCCCGTCGCCGCCGCGATCCAGGCGGCCACGGGAGCGACTGGCGTCAACGTGCAGATGAACAACAACGCCGCAGCAGGGCAGGTGGTCTTCCACGCCCACCTGCACCTCATTCCCCGTCGCGAGGGGGATGGGCTGCACCTGTGGCCCGGCCGCCCCTATGCCGCCGCCGCCGCCATGGAGGCCCTGGCCGGGGCGGTGCGCCAGGCCATCGCTTCTGGACGCTGACGAGCCCGACGCGTGCGGCCGCACGCGTCGCGATGCAACAACGCCAATGCGCCGGAGAACGCCATGAATGGAAAAACGCTCACCAAGGCCGACATCGTCGATTACATCTACGAGAAGACCGAACGCAACCGCGCCGAGGTCAAGGTGCTGGTGGACCACCTGCTCGAACTCATGAAGCAGTCCATCAAAAAGGACCATTCCCTGCTGGTCAGCGGCTTCGGCAAATTCGAGTCCTACGACAAGAAGGCGCGCAAGGGCCGCAATCCCCAGACCAACGAGTCCATCATGCTGCCGCCGCGCAAGGTGGTGGTGTTCCGCCTTTCGCGCAAGTTCCGGGCCGAGCTCAACCCCGACGAAGTGCTCTAGGGGCGTGTCCTCGAAGAAAACGGATGTTCTTTTCGAGGCCGGCACATTCGAAGAGGGGTTTTTTTCTTAAAAAATACGGACGTATTTTTTAAGGGTCGCAACACGAGCGCCGACGCCGCCCCGCCTGCGGGGACGCTTGGCGCGAGCGGAGCCGCGGGCTCGTTTTGGGAACGAGCCCGCGACGCGCATGCCGGCCCCGCCGCAGGGCTTTCATTGCGGTCGGGACGGGTGCGACCGGCTATTGGGCCAGGACGAACGCGCCTTCGAACACGGTGGACAGGCGCAGCCGCGCGACCTCGGCCGCGTTCACGGTGGCGAAGGTGCCGGCGTGGACCCGGAAAAACCGCGTGCCGTCGATTTCCTTGTAGTGGATGCGCGAGCCCGCGTATCCCGCCGCGAGCATCCTTGCGAAGAGCCTTTCCGCATTTTCGCGCCGGGTGAACGCCCCCACCTGCACATAGAACGGCCCGGGCAGCTCGCCGTTCGGCGTCACGCCCGGCACGTCCCCCTCGACCTCCACGCGCACCCGCGCCGTGCCCTTGCCGTGCACGCCCAGGGCCTTGGCACCGGCCAGGGACAGGTCCACGATGCGTCCGGCCACGAACGGTCCCCGGTCGTTGACCCGCAGCACCAGGCTGCGGCCGTTTTCCAGGTTGGTCACCCGCACCATGGTGTGCATGGGCAGCAGCTTGTGGGCGCAGGTCAGCTGGTACTGGTCGTAGATCTCGCCGCAGGAGGTGAGCTTGCCGTGAAAGCCCGGCCCGTACCAGGAGGCGACGCCGTCCTCGCGGTAGCCCTTGGCCGAGTGCAGGGGGACGTAGGTGACGCCCTTGATCGTGTAGGGCCGCAGCGTGGCCGGTTCGCGGCCCGTGGCCCGGGGGATGGGGGCCTTGGCGGCGCAGCCCCAGAGCAGGGCGGCCAGCAGGGCGGCGAGGACGAGGCGCAGGGTCCGGGAAAAACGGGAAGCGGCGGCGGGGTACGGCATAGCCTGTGGTAGCCGCTGCGCCGCCGCGGCGCAACCGCTCGTGCGCGTCAGCGAGTGCTGGCCGCGCCGTCCGGGGCGCGCCCGGCGAGGAAGGCCAGCAGCGCGTCCTCGGACAGGGGCCGGGCGTAATGGAAGCCCTGGCCCAGGTCGCATTCCAGGCCGGCCAGGTCCTTGAGCTGCCCGGCGGTCTCGATGCCCTCGGCCACCACGTCGTAACCCAGGCTGTGGGCCAGGCCGATGACCGAGCGCACGATGGCCCGGTTGCCGTGCTCCTCCATGCCGGACACGAAGGCGCGGTCCACCTTGAGGGTGTCGATGGGGAAGCTCTGGAGATAGGACAGGGACGAATAGCCCGTGCCGAAATCGTCGATGCCGATGCGCGCGCCGAATTCCCGCAGGCCGCGCAGCTTGTGCATGGCCGATTCCGGATGTTCCATGAGCACGCTTTCCGTGATTTCGAGCTTGAGGTCGGCCGGCGGCATGTCCTCGGCGCGCAGCGCCGCGACGATCTGCCTGACGAGGTCGGGCTGGCTGAACTGGCGCGCGGACAGGTTGACGGACATGAAAAACGGCGCTTCGCCGAGCAGCCCCCGCCGCCAGCGCGCCATGGCACGGCAGGCCTCGGCCAGCACCAGCGCGCCCAGGGGGATGATCAACCCGCTTTGTTCCGCGGCCGGGATGAATTCCCCGGGCGGGACGAGCTCGCCGTCCGGCCGCCGCCAGCGCACCAGCGCCTCCACCCCGCGCGGAGCCAGGGTGCGCAGGCAGAAGATCGGCTGGTAGTGGAGCACGAACTCGCCCTGGTCGATGGCCAGGCGCAAATTGGTTTCGAGGTCCATGACCCGCTCGGCGCGCGCGCGCATGGCCCAGTCGAAGACCCGCACCCGGCCGATGCCGGCCTGGCGGGCGTTGCCCATGGCGATGGCCGCGTTTTGCAGCAACTCGTCGGGGCGGTCGTAGTCGGCGGGCCCGAGCACCACGCCCATGCTGGCCGTGACGTAGCACTGCCGCCCCTCCACGGCGAAGGGCAGACGCAGGCGCTCGCGGATGGCCTTGACGATGCGCAGCGCGTCTCCGGGCGTGGCGATCTCCTCGAGCAGCACCACGAATTCGTCGCCGCCCACCCGGGCCACGGTGTCGAGCTGGCGCACTTCGCGGCGCAGCCGTTCGGACACGCGTTTGAGCAGGTCGTCGCCGGCCACGTGCCCCAGGCTGTCGTTGATGCGCTTGAACCGGTCGATATCCATGAAGATCAAGGCATAGAGATAATTGGAACGGCGTCTGGCGCGTTCGATGGCGCGGGCGATGCGGTCCAGGCACAGGGCCCTGTTGGGCAAGCCGGTAAGGGCGTCGTGAAAGGTGCGGTAGCGCAGCCGTTCCTCGCCGTGCTTGCGCTCGGTCGCATCCTCCAGGGCCACGGCCACCTGTCCCGGGGCCGGGCTGTAGGCCTGGGCCAGGAAATAGAGATTGAGGGGGGTGAAGAAATTCTCGAAACGCACCGAGCGCGCCGTGCGGGCCGCCTCGCCGAGGGTTTCCAGCCAGAAGGGCTCGATGTCCGGGAACACCTCGCCGAGCAGCCTGCCGACCACCTCGTCGCGCGCAAGCCCCGTGACTTTTTCGAAGGCCGGGTTGGCGTCGAGGATCTGCAAATCGCCCGGGCCCGCGGGCCCGGGAACGTGGGACAGCAGCAGGAAGGCGTTGAGCATGCCGGAGAAAAGCGCCCGGTAGCGCTGCTCGCTCTGCCGCAGTTCCTGCTCGGTGCGGTGCTTGAAAAGCGCCACCTCCACGGCCGTGCGCAGCCAGTCCCCGTCCACGGGCTTGAGCACGTAGCCGTAGGGCGCGGTGCGCTTGGCCCGCTGCAGCGTGACCCTGTCGGTGTGGGAGGTGAGAAAGATGACCGGGATGTCGCTTTCCCGCTGGATGACGCAGGCGGCTTCCACGCCGTCCATGTCGCCCTTGAGGAAGATGTCCATGAGCACGAGGTCCGGGCGCAGGCTTTCGCACAGTTCCACGGCTTCGGTCCCGGAGGCCGTGACGCCGGCCAGGCAATAGCCCAGGCGGCGCAGGATGGCCTTGAGGTCCAGGGCCACGATGCGTTCGTCCTCGACCACGAGGACCCTGGGGGCGCGGCCGCACAGCCCGTTGTTTTCGGTGATGCGCCCGGCGCAGGTCGGGTCGATGCCGGAGGCGATCATGGCTTCCTCGTATTGCGAAACGGCACGGCCATGTGCGCATGTTTACGCTTTTGCGTGCACCTGTAAAGCGTTGCGCGTACTATCGAAGCGCTTTCGTTATTTTTTTCACGAAACGCGCCCGGAAAAGACGCCGCAGGCGGGATGTCGCGGCCGGCATGGCGCGGCCGCGACATGTCAGGAAACGCCTAGGCCGGGCACTCGCCCTGGCCCAGGCAGTAGTTTTCCACGAACCGTCCGATCTGGACGCCAAGAGACGCGCACTGGACGCCGCGGAGGCAGGCGTCGGCGTCGTCCTTGCCCAAGTGGGTGGACAGCGCATGGTTCTCGTGGCGCATGGTGACGAGCCAGTCTCCGCTCGCCGGGTCGTCGGCCACGGACAGCGTGATGCCGTGGCGCGCGATCTCGGGGTACAGGGAGGCGATGGAGGCGGCGATCTGCCTGGAATCGGTCATGATGCCCTCCTTTGTTGCCGGTCCCGGAACCTGCCGCCACGGGCGGCGGGCCGGGACGCCTGCATCAAGCATGCGACCGATTCGGGCGGAGTCAAGGCGTGGCGTTCAGGCGTCGCGGGCGAGCAGCAGTTCCTCGGGCTCCATGTTGGGGCGGATGTCGCGGGAAACCTGGAAAAAGCCGTACAGGTCGCGCAGACGCAACTCGTCGGCCACGGCAGGCTGGGGATTGGCCAGGATCAGCCGGCGGCCCTTGGTGGCGAGCGCCGTTTGCAGGCGCACCAGGGCGCCGACCCCGGCGCTGTCCACGGCCGGGACGTCGGTCATGTCCAGGACCGTGAGCGGATATCGGCCCACGTTGGCGGCCTCGAGAACGGCGGTTTCCAGTTCCAGGGCCGCCGCCCCGCCGAGGACGGTTGCGGCGGTCGCCCAAAGGACGCCCTGGTGGTTGGTGATGGCGATGCGGCTCATGGGTGGCGTATCCGTGGTCATGAAACGGGACCGGGCGCGGAGGGATGCCCGCGCCCGGAGTCCGTCGGGTTCACCCCCAATACCGAAAAGCGGGCGCGGCAGGCAAGGGGCATGGGCCAGGGCAAATGAAAAAGGCCGGGATCACGGCCTTTATTTCTGCAAGGCCCGTCCGGGCGCGCCTACTTGTACCAGGCCAGGAGGTTGAAGCAGGAGTAGCCGTTGTCCGGATCCTCGGCGTAGCGGCAGCCCAGGCTGTTGTCCTCGTCCTTGTTGCGGATGTCCTTTTGGGAATTCCGGTAAAAGACGCATTCGTTGTTGTTGCACACGAGGATTTCCCCCCATCCCGATTCCGGCGGGCCGATCCAGGGCGAGAGCTTCTCCCCGCAGTGGGGGCAATGGCGTTCTTCGAGCATGATGCGCGTCTCCTTGAAAATGGGCGCACGGCCGGTCGCGGCCCGCGTCATGGCAAGACTGTAGGCATGATCGGCGCGGCGTCAACGGGCGGGGCCGGGAATCCCGCGCCGCCCGTGGCGGCGCGGGAGCGGGGCGGCCTAGAAACTGTCCTTGGCCCAGTAGAGCAGATTGTGGTTGGCGCCGAGGCGTTCGATGAGCGCCTTGGCCTTGTCGTCGTCCATGGGGTGGACGCGGATGTAGACCGTGCGCCGGTCCGGCGTGGCATCGTCGTAGGAGGTCAGGATGCTGATGATGCGCACGTCGTGGCCCTTGAGGTCGTCGAGCACGGTCTTGAGGCTGCCCGAGACGTTGGGCAGGTCCAGGGCGAACTGGATGCCGCCGCCGAGCACGCCCGTGATGCTCACGAGCACCTTGAAAATGTCGCTGTCGGTGATGACGCCGACGACCTTGCTCTCGTCGTCCACCACGGGGAGGCCGCCGACGTTGTGGCGCAAAAGCAGCACCGCGGCTTTTTCCACGGTGTCCCCGGGCGTCACCGCGACCACGTTCTTGGTCATGATGTCGCCGATCTTGATCTCGGAGAGCAGGTAATAGAGCTCGTGCATGTCCAGGGTCGTGGCCTTGGACGGGGAGGCCTCCTTGATGTCGCGGTCGGACACGATGCCGACGAGCGTGCCGTCGTCGTCCACCACGGGCAGCCGATGGTAGCCGTTCTCCTTCATGAGCTTGGCGGCTTTCATGATGGAGGTGGCCGGCTTGACGGTGACCGGGGATTTGCTCATCCAATCCTTGATCAGCATGTGCGTCTCCTTGCAGCGCCCTTGAGCATGGCCCGCTTGTGGTATAAGGCCCAGACGTCGCGCGGCGATTGCGCCGTATTCGGTCGGTTTCTTATACGCGATATGGGCGTCGTTTCAACCCATTCCATGGCCGGCCCGAGGATGGATCCATGAAGGCCCTCGTCTACCGCAAAAGCGTGCCGCGCTATCTGGCCTGCGCCCTGGCGGCGCGCCTGGCCCCACGTCGGTTTTTTCCGGCCCTGGCCCCGCTCGGGCTGGCCGAGGTCCCGTTCGATCCGCCCCGGGGCTGGCTGCCGCTCACGCCGCTTCTGTGCGGCGTCTGCGGCTCGGACCTGGGGCTTTTGCGCGGCGCGGAATCCGTGCTGCTCGAACCCTACGCCAGCCTGCCCTTCATCCTCGGCCACGAGATGGTGGCGACGCTCGACGCCGACGCGCCGGAACTGGGCCTCGCCGCCGGGACGCGCGTCGTGGCGGAGCCGGGGCTGCCCTGCGCGGTGCGGGGGCTGCCGCCCTGCCGGCCCT
>DQED01000285.1 GCA_003525525.1 Desulfovibrio sp. | reverse complement strand
CTCGTGCGCGACGTCACCGTGGAAAAGGAAGTGGACCGGATGAAGACGGAGTTCATCTCCACCGTGTCCCACGAATTGCGCACGCCCCTGACGTCGGTGCTCGGGTTCGCCAAGATCATCCGGCGCAAGTTCGGCGAGGTCGTGGCACCGGCCCTGGCCGAGGCCGAGCCCAAGACCTGGCGCGCCGCGCAGCAGATCCGCGACAACCTCGACATCATCGTGGCCGAGGGCCAGCGCCTGACCGAACTCGTGGACGACGTCCTCGACATCGCCAAAATGGAGTCCGGGCGCTACGAATGGAAAATGGCCCCGTTGTCCCTGGCCGACGCCGCCGAGCACGCGGTCCGGGCGGTGCTGCCCCTGGCGCGGGGCAAGGGCCTCGAGGTCGTGTGCGCCGTGCCGGCGACCCTGCCCGCGGTTCTTGGCGACCGCGACCGCCTGGTGCAGGTGTTCGTCAACCTGCTCGGCAACGCCGTGAAGTTCACCGCTTCGGGCGAGATCCGCGTCGAGGCGCGCGTGGCGGGCGACGAGATTCTCGTCGCGGTGCGCGATTCGGGCTGCGGCATCGCCGCCGAAGACCTGGGGCGCATCTTCGAGAAGTTCAAGCAGGCCGGGGACACGCTGACCGAAAAGCCCAAGGGCACGGGGCTTGGCCTCCCGATCTGCCGCCAGATCGTCGAGCGCCACGGCGGGCGCATCTGGGTGGAGAGCACGCCGGGGGAGGGCAGCGTGTTCTCGTTCACCCTGCCGCGCGTCGTCGTGGAGCCGGACGCGCCCGCCTGCCCGCTGCCCGCGCCCGTGGTCCTGTCCGAGGCGGATGCCGGCAACGGGGGCGAGAGGAAATGGCGGGTTCTCGTCGTCGATGACGACGCCGGCGTGCGCCGGCTTCTGGAAACGCTCCTGACCGACGCCGGCTATGTCGCGGCCACGGCCAGAAACGGGGCCGAGGCCCTGTCCCTGGCCGCGACCTGGAGGCCCGACTGCATCACCATGGACCTGCGCATGCCGGGCATGGACGGCCGCGAGGCCATCCGCCGGCTGCGCGCCGACCCGGCCACCCGCCACATCCCGGTGCTCGTGGTGTCCGTGGCGTCACGCAGCGAAGGAGAGGCGTCCGGGGCCGACGCCGCCGTGGTCAAGCCCGTGGAGCAGGAAGCGCTGCTCGGGACGGTGCGGGGCCTGCTCGAGGGGCACCAGGCCGCTCCGGTGCGGCCCTGCCTGCTGTATGCGCGCGACGGGATCGGCGCGCCCGCGCGGCGGTTCTACATGTGCCCCGAGGAAACCTCGGCCCTGCGCCACGAGTCCGAGCTGTGGCAGGCCGTGGAGGGCGGTTTTGCCGGCACGATCTTCATCCCGGCGTCGCTTGGCCATGGCCTCGACCTGGAACGTCTGTGCGCCTACCCGGACGTGCACGTCATCATTTTGCCGGATTGATTGCCGCGCCGTCTGCGGAGAGCCTGCGGCCGCAATGCGAAAGGGATTTCTCCCTGCGCGCGCGGACGGGGCTTGAGCCGTCAGGGCGCACGCAGCGAAAAATCCCTTTTCTTGCCGCAGCGCTTCCCCCGAGGGGCGCTGCGTGGTCAGCCTAGGAAAAATCCTTGAGCAGTGCGGCGATTTCCTCGCGGATGACCGTGGCCGCGACCTTGGGCACGCTTTTTTCCACGGTCGCGTTCAGTTCCTTGCGCAGGGCGTCCACGGCGTCGTCGAGGTCCTTGCGGTCGGGCTTGGCCGCAAGCCGCTCCATGGCGGCGGCGTCGGGCAGGTCGGCGAGCAGGGCGTCGCGGATTTTCTGCGCCAGGGCGTCGGGATCGATGCGGTCGGTCTCCAGGGCCTCGATGCGGCCGGAAAGCACTTCGCCCAGGGCCTGCGCCTCTTCGCGCGCGGCCTTTTGCGCGCCCTCGGCGACGCCGCCGAGGCGTTCGTCAAGGGCGGCGGCGATCTCTCCGCTCTGGGCTTCGCGCAGTTCGTCGCGCACGATTCCCAGGCGCTCGTCGAGTCCGGCGGCGATGTCGCCGGCCAGGGACTCGCGCAGTTCCCGGCGCAGTTCGCCCAGGCGCTCGTCGAGGTTGCCGGCGATATCCCGGGCCAGGGTCTCGCGCAGGGTTTCCAGGCCTTCGCTGAGGCCGGCCTGGGTGGCGAATTCCCCGGGCTCGGGCAGCTCGCGGCGCAGTTCGGCCAGATGCGTCTCCACGCTGCTGGCGAAATCCTTGAATGCCGCCTCGCGTTCCCCGGCCTGCGCTTCCAGGCGCTCCAGGGATTGCCCCAGGGTCTCCAGGGCCCCGCTCAGGTCCGCCGGCTCCTCGGGCTTGGGCAGGCCCGCCGAGAGGGTTTCGAAACGCTGGTCCAGCGTGCCGGCCAGGTCGGCCAGCATCCTGGTGCGGTCCTTGACGGCGCGCGCGTCCAGTTCGGCCATGATCCGGGCGTGCAGCCCTTCCGTGTCCGGCTGGGGCAGTCCGGCCAGGACCGCCTCCAGGCGCTCGGACAAGGCGTCCTCGAGCCTGGCCGACAAGGCGTCGGCCAGGGCGTCGCCGTCCGTGGCGGAAAGCGATTCGATGCGGTCGAGCAGGGAGGCGACGGCCGTTTCCACGGCCTCCAGGCGCTTGTCCACGGCCTCCAGGCGTTCCCGCTCCTCGGGCGCTCCGGGCTCGGGTTCGGGCGCGGGGCCCTTGGCCGCGTCGATGAGGTTGTCCAGGGCGCCGAGGTCGATGGCGCCCGCCCGGGCGGCCGGCGTCGCGGCGGCGGTAGCGGCCACG
>DQED01000158.1 GCA_003525525.1 Desulfovibrio sp. | reverse complement strand
CCCGGCCGCCGGAGGCCTCTTCCTCCCCCGCCTTCTCCCTCCTCCTCTCCCGCTGTTCCCGCTTCTCCTGCGCCTTCCGCCATTTCCCGCATCCGCTGGCCTGTTCCAGCACGACGACGGCTGCGGCGGTGGTGCGTTCGTGGGTGATGCTGACGTGCCAGGAGGTCGCGCCGAGGGTTTGGGCGCGTTCCAGGGCGGGGCCGTGGAGGGTGAGGGTGGGGCGGCCGAGGGGATCGGGGAGGATTTCCAAGTGCTGGAAGGTGATGCCTTGGGCGAAGCCGGTGCCGAGGGCTTTGCTGGCGGCCTCCTTGGCGGCGAAGAGGCCGGCCACGCGGTTTACGGGGTGTGGCGGCAATGAGGCGCGTTCGGCCGGGGTGAGGATGCGGTCGAGGAAGCGGTCGCCGAAGCGTTCGAGGCTTGCGGCGATGCGCGGCAGTTCCACGAGGTCGAGGCCCAGGCCGAGGATCACGGCGGGATTTCCTAATCGGGGAAACCGGCGATGATGCCGGCCATGGTGGCGACGGCTTCGCTGATGCCGGTCATGATGGCGCGGGCGATGATGCTGTGGCCGATGGAGTATTCGCTGACGCCGCTGACGTGGGCGAAGGCGTATATGTTGTCGTAGTCGAGGCCGTGGCCCAGGTTGACGCCGAGGCCGGCCTGGCGGGCCAGGGGAATGGCGGCCAGCAGCCGTTTGAGTTCGGTTTGCCGGGCGAAGGCGGTGGCGGCGTCGGAGTATGCGCCGGTGTGCAGTTCGACGTAGGCCGCTCCGGTGGCGACGGCGGCTTCGATCTGGGCGGGTTCGGGGTCGATGAAAAGCGAAGTGGGGATGCCGGCGGCTTTGAGGGCGGCGACGAATTCGCCGAGTTCCTCTTCGCGGCCGGCGACGCCGAGGCCGCCTTCGGTGGTGAGTTCCTGGCGCTTTTCGGGCACGAGGCAGACCATGTGGGGCCGAAGTTCCAGGGCGATGCCGCGCATTTCGTCGGTGGCGGCCATTTCCAGGTGCAGGCGCGTTTTCACGGTCTGGCGCAGGAGGCGGACGTCGCGGTCCTGGATATGGCGGCGGTCCTCGCGCAGGTGGACGATGATGGCGCGCGCGCCGGCCAGTTCGGCCATGGCGGCGGCGGCCACGGGATCGGGGCTGGCGGCGAGGCGGGCCTGGCGGACGGTGGCCACATGATCGACGTTGACCGCAAGTAGGGGCATGACGGACTCCTTTGACAACGTCCTGTTACGGTATTCCTTTTACAAATTGGAGGCAACGGGGCCGGGAACAGACGGGATTGTTGACAAACGTCCGACCAATCCGTAAGTGCGATTCCACCTGTCGATGACGGGGCAAGGCCGCCTACGGCGATGCATGCCCCCTCCCCGGACAAGCCCTCCGCAGCCCGGGGAAAAAACCCTAACAACGAGAACACGTTTATGAATCTTTGTATCGTAGGCACCGGTTATGTTGGTCTGGTGAGCGCCGCCTGCTTCGCCGAAATGGGCAACGACGTCTGCTGCGTGGACATCAACCCCACCATCGTCGAGAATCTGCGTCAGGGCAAGATCCACATCTACGAGCCGGGACTCGATGAACTGGTCAAGCGCAACGTGGCCGAAGGCCGTCTGCGCTTCACCACCAAGGTGTCCGAGGGCATGGAGAACGCGCTGTTCGTGTTCATCACCGTCGGCACGCCCCCCCGTGAGGACGGTTCCTGCGACCTGTCCTTCGTCTACCAGGTGGCCCGGGACATTGGCGCCGGTATGACCGACTACAAGATCGTGGTGGACAAATCCACCGTGCCCGTCGGCACCGCCGACGAGGTTCGCAAGTTGATCGGCGAGGAGCTGAAAAAGCGCGGCGAAGCCATCGAGTTCGACGTGGTTTCCAATCCCGAGTTCCTCAAGGAAGGCGACGCGATCAACGACTTCTTCAAGCCCGACCGTGTGGTCGTCGGCACGGACAACGTGCGCACCGGCGAGCTCCTGAAGGCCCTGTACGCGCCCTACGCCCGCAACCGCGAGAAGGTCATCGTCATGGGCGTGCGTTCGGCCGAGATGACCAAGTACGCCGCCAACTGCATGCTGGCCACCAAGATTTCGTTCATCAACGAAGTGGCCAACATCTGCGAGCGGGTCGGGGCCGACGTGCGCGAGGTGCGCATGGGCATCGGTTCGGACAGCCGCATCGGCTACCAGTTCATCTACCCGGGCATGGGCTACGGCGGATCGTGCTTCCCCAAGGACGTCAAGGCGCTCATCGACACCTCCCGCCAGTACAAGTTCGAGCCCGAGCTGCTGGCCGCCGTGGACGAGGTCAACAAGCGCCAGAAGCACACCCTGGCGAAAAAGATCGACGCCTACTTCGAGCCGCAGGGCGGCGTGAAGGGCAAGACGCTGGCTCTTTGGGGCCTGGCGTTCAAGGCCAACACCGACGACGTGCGCGAGGCTTCCTCGTTCGAGCTCATCAAGGACCTGACGGCCAAGGGCATGAAGATCGTGGCCTTCGACCCGGTCGCCGGCCCCAACACCCGCGAAGCCTTCAAGGGCAACGATCTGCTGACCGTCGTGGACGAGCAGTACGCGGCCCTGGAAAAGGCCGACTGCCTGGCCGTGGTCACGGAGTGGAACCAGTTCCGCAACCCGGATTTCGGCCGCATCAAGAAGATGCTCAAGGCGCCGCTGATCTTCGACGGCCGCAACCTCTACTCCCCGCAGCTGCTGGCCGACCTCGGCATGGTCTACTTCTGCATCGGCCGCCCGGCTCCCAAAGTCTAGGCGACGGGGTTTCTTCGGATTCCATGGAGGGCGGGCAACCGCCCTCTTTTTTTGGTGTGCCGAGCATGCATGTCAGCTTGGAGGTGCAAGTCCTCTATCCAGCCTGATGGAGGCGAAGGATTAGCAAAGGGCAAGGGCGTCGTCGCGAGGCGGGGTCTGAAGGAAGCCTGGAGCAACGCCGCGATCCGATGAACAAAAACCGGATACGAGGCAGTCATGGCCGGACGAGCGGGCCAAAGATCGCGAAGTCCCTATCCATCAAGTGTCATGGCTGTAAATTCGGCGGGTGTGCGGCGAAGGCGGACGTGCTTACCTCGGGAGGTCCGCGCCATGTCCCGGAATCGGGACTGAGGCGGCAGCAATGCCGCCTGATCGTGGCACGGAAGTCAGCAGAGGCCATAGTAGGCGCAAGCCGAAGGGCCGAACGGCAAGGAGCGGCGAGTAGGCCCTATGTCTCATGACGTTTTGCGGCAGAACACCGGTAGACCGGCCTTGGCGGGGGAAAGTAGGGGTGAAGCCCCGAGGATGCCCGTTGAAGGGACCGAAGCGTCCATGGCGGCACAGGAAACCGAAAGCCCGGCGTCAACCAGGCAACTGATGGAAGTGGTCTGTGAGCGAGCAAACCTCCGGGAGGCGCTCAAGCGAGTCAAGGCCAACAAGGGCAGCCCGGGGATCGACGGCATGACCGTGAACGATCTCACGGACTACCTCAAGGAGCACTGGCCGTGCATCAGGCAACGGCTTCTCACGGGCGCGTACAGGCCCAGCCCGGTGAAACGGGTGGAGATACCCAAGCCGGATGGCGGCAAACGCAAGCTCGGCATTCCCACCGTACTTGATCGGTTCGTGCAGCAGGCGGTCATGCAGGTCTTGCAACGCCTGTTCGATTCCACGTTTTCCGCGCACAGTTACGGCTTCCGGCCCAGGCGCTCGGCGCATCAGGCGGTGAGTCAGGCCCAGGAGCACATCGCCCAGGGCTTTGGCTTCGTTGTGGATATCGACCTGGAGAAGTTCTTCGACCGGGTCAACCACGATATCCTGATGGGGCTTCTCGCCAACCGACTGGAAGACAAGCGCATGCTTCGCCTCATCCGTGCGTTCCTGAATGCGGGGGTGATGGAGAAGGGACTCGTGGGTCCGACGGAGGAAGGGACGCCGCAGGGCGGTCCGATGTCGCCGCTGTTGTCGAACATCGTGCTCGACGTGCTGGACCGGGAGCTTGAGAGACGCGGCCACCGCTTCGTGCGCTATGCCGACGATTGCAACATCTATGTGCGCAGTCGTCGCGCCGGAGAGCGGACGATGCAAAGCGTCCGCCGCTTCCTGGCAAAGCGCCTCAAGCTCAAGGTGAACATGGGCAAGAGCGCGGTGGACAGGCCCTCCAGACGGAAGTTTCTCGGCTTCAGCTTCACGGCCGGGAGTGCGCCGCGACGGCGGATAGCGCCGCAGGCGATCAAGCGGTTCAAAGGAAGAATCCGCGAACTGTCCGGCAAGGGGCGATCCATCGAGGAGACAACGGAACGTCTGTCGATCTTCCTGCGCGGCTGGATCGGGTACTTTGGATTCTGCCAGGCGAAATCAGTGCTCAAAGGCCTGGACTCGTGGCTCAGGCGTCGCCTGCGATGCCAGCTGTGGCGGCAGTGGAAACGGGGACGAACGCGGTTTGCTGAATTGAAGTCAAGGGGCGTCGGAAAAGAGCTGGCCGCCCAAACAGCCGGGAGCGCTCTCGGCCCTTGGCACCTCAGCCGAAGCCCGGCCCTGAGCTTCGCCCTGCCCAACAGCTATTTTGCTTCACTCGGACTGCCGACCTTGGGTGCCAGGTGAACGCTTAACCTGCCGAACCGCCGTGTACGGTCCCGTATGCACGGTGGTGTGGGAGGAGGGGAGCCGCAAGGTTCCCCCCTATCCCGATCGTAAAAAGGGGAGGGGGACGCGCCGCAGGCATGGGCGCGTTTGCCCTGCCGGCCTTGCGGGCCGGCAGGGTTTCTTAGCGGAGATGTTGCGGGAAGCGATGCGCTGAAGGAATGCGCCGTGGCGGCTAGAGCCAGTCGAGGCCGATGACGTGGACGGAAAGCGGGCCGTGCACGCCGCGCACGTAGACGAATTCGATGTCGCCCGTGCTGGACACGCCGGTCACGCAGTTGACCGCGCTCGGCATGGGCGCGCCGGCGAGGCGGTCGGTGAGGGCCGGCAGGTCGGGCAGGAGGCGCGAGCGCGCCACCAGCGCCACGTGCAGGCGCGGC
>DQED01000220.1 GCA_003525525.1 Desulfovibrio sp. | reverse complement strand
TAACTTTTTTGGGTCAGTTCACACGAGTGGCGCTTTGTGTTTCTTACGCGGTTTAGCGGTTACGGAGGAACGCGGGAACGTCCAGCTTGCTCTTGGGCTTTTCCTGATAGTCCCTGCGGATGTCGTTCTCGCTAAAGACCTGATCCTGCCGCTGCTGCGGAATCGGTGCTGCCACCGGCTCGTCCGTCATGATCGGGCGGCGGGGCGCATAGGACGCGGAGGTGTACTGCGGCTGCATCGGCTGCGGCTGACGCATCGGCTGCTGATATTGCGGCTGCGTCGGATACGGCTGTGGCTGCGGCTGACCCTGCATGGGATACGGCTGCGGTTGCGGCTGGGGTTGCGCCTGCTGTTGCTGCTGGTTTGCGCCCATGCCCGTGCTGCCGTAAGGCGAACGGAAGGTGCTGAATGCGCCAAAGCCCGGCACGCCCTGAATATTGCCGATGCGATCCGGGCGGTCAAACCCGGTTGCAATGACGGTGATGCGCAGCGCGTCGCCCATGGCTTCGTCGATATCCGCACCGAAGATGATGTTCGCTTCGGGGTCGACGTTTTCGCTGATGAGCTCTGCCGCTTCGTTGACTTCCAGCAGGCTCAGATCCGGGCCGCCGGTGATATTCATCAGCACGCCGCGCGCGCCGTTGATGCTGGTTTCGAGCAGCGGGCTTTCGATGGCCTGCCTGGCCGCTTCCGCCGCGCGCTTCTCGCCGCTGGCGTTGCCGATGCCCATATGCGCAAGGCCTTTTTCGCGCATGATCGTCTTGACATCCGCAAAGTCGAGATTGATCATTGCGGGGACGGCGATCAAATCGGAAATGCCCTGAATACCCTGACGGAGCACATCGTCCGCAACCCGGAGCGCGTCTGGTAGGCTCGCGCGGCCGACGAGGTCGATGAGTTTGTCGTTGGGGATCGTGATGAGCGTATCCACGGCGGGCTTGAGCGATGCGATGCCGATTTCGGCGTTGCGCATGCGCACCTTGCCTTCAAACGTGAAAGGTTTGGTCACGACCGCGATGGTCAGAATGCCGAGCTCCTTGGCGCATTCCGCAACGATGGAGGTGGCTCCCGTTCCGGTGCCGCCGCCCATGCCGGCGGTGACGAAGACCATGTCGCAATCGCCGATGGCGGCGCGGATGGCGTCGATGCTCTCCAGGGCGGCGTCGCGGCCGACGTCGGGGTTGGCCCCCGCGCCGAGGCCCTTGGTGAGCTTCTCGCCGAGCTGGATGCGGTATTCGGCCTGGGATTTCTGCAAGGCCTGGATATCGGTGTTTGCCGTGATGAAGGTCACGCCGGACATGGCCGAGCAGATCATGTTCTCCACGGCGTTTCCGCCGCCGCCGCCGCAGCCGACGACCTTAATGCGGGCGTTGGAGCCCTGGTCGAGTTCCAAATATTCCATCTTCGTGTCTCCCCCTAGCGGATCTCCCTGAAAATCCCCCGAAAAAGCAGCCTCTCGCGGACCTACTTCACGTCCACGAACCATTTCCGCATCCTCCCCAGAATGCGGTTGAACACATTTTCGTCGCGGATGCGGAAGCGTTGTTCCACGCCTTCCTTTTCCGCGCCGAACATGAGCAGTCCCACGGCGGTGGCGTACATGGGACTGTTGACCACGTCCTTGAGGCCCCCGACCTTGTCCGGGTAGCCTATGCGCGTGGGCAGGTTGAAAATCTGTTCCCCCAGTTCCTGGATGCCCTCGATCAGGGCCGTGCCGCCCGTGAGGACGACGCCCGCGCCGATCTGGTTCTTCATGCCCGAGCGGATGAGCTCCTGGTCGACCAGCGCCAGCATCTCCTCCACGCGGGGCTCGCAGATTTCGGCCAACACCTGTCGCGAGAGCCGGCGGGGCTCCCTCCCCCCGACGCTCATGACCTCGATGACCTCGTCTTTTGGCACCATCTCGGCCAGGGCGCAACCATACTTGATCTTGATCTTTTCCGCCGAAGCCATGGGCGTGCGCAACCCGAAGGCGATATCGTTGGTCAGGTTGGTGCCGCCAAGGGCGAGCACGGCGGTGTGCTTGATGGAATCATTGGCGAAAATAGCCAGGTCCGTGGTGCCGCCGCCGAGGTCCACGAGGGCCACGCCGATTTCCCGCTCCTCGCCCGTGAGCACGGCCTTGGAGGATGCCAGGGATTCGAGCACGATGTCGGAGACGTCGAGCCCGGCCCGGTGGCAGGAGCGGATGATGTTCTGGGCGCTGGTGACCGCGCCGGTGACGATGTGCACGCGCACTTCGAGGCGCACGCCGGCCATGCCGAGCGGGTCGGCGATGCCGCGCTGGTCGTCGACGATAAATTCCTGGGGCAGGATATGGATGACTTCCCGGTCGAGCGGAATGGCCACGGCCTTGGCCGCGTCGATGACCCGCTCGATGTCCCGGGGGCCGACCTCGCCGCCCTTGACGGCGATGACCCCGTGGCTGTTGAAGCCCTTGATGTGGCTGCCCGCGATGCCGGCGTAGACCGAGCGGATTTCGCACCCGGCCATGAGCTCGGCCTCTTCCAGGGCCTTCTTGATGGATTGCACGGTCTGCTCGAT
>DQED01000042.1 GCA_003525525.1 Desulfovibrio sp. | reverse complement strand
TGGAGCGCATCGAGTATCTGGAAAACAAGGTTCGTGAAATGGGACGTCTTTTGTAGGGGAGCCTCTTGCGTTTTCATCGCACGATATTATCTCTGGCGCACTGACGGAGGAGGATGCCATATATGGATCTCAACAAGTTCACCCAGAAATCGCAACAGGCCATCAGCGAGGCGCAGGCCGTCGCCGTGCGCATGGGCCAGCAGCAGGTCGACGCCGAACACCTGCTCTACGCCCTGCTGACCCAGGAGCAGGGGCTCGTGCCGCGCATCCTGGACAAGGCCGGATACAATGCCGAGGCCTACCTGGCCGAACTGGAACGCGCCCTGGGCAAGCTGCCGCGCGTGAGCGGCCCGGGTTCGCAGCCGGGACAGGTCTACGTGACCCCGCGGCTCAACGAAATCCTGGTCAAGGCGCAGGACCTCGCCAGGCACCTCAAGGACGAATACGTCAGCGTCGAGCACCTGTTCCTCGCCTTTGTGGACGAGCCGCCGTCGACCATGGCCGGACAGGTCAACAAGGCCATGGGCATCGACAAGAACCGCGTCCTCGCCGCCCTGACCGAGATTCGCGGCGGCCAGCGCGTCACTTCGGCCGATCCCGAAGGCACCTACGAGGCGTTGACCAAATACGGCCGCGACCTCGTGGACGCCGCGCGCAAGGGCAAGATCGACCCGGTCATCGGCCGCGACGAGGAAATCCGCCGCGTGATCCGCATCCTGTCGCGGCGCACGAAGAACAACCCCGTGGTCATCGGCGAGGCGGGCGTGGGCAAGACGGCCATCGTCGAGGGCCTGGCCATGCGCATCGTCAACAAGGACGTGCCCGAGGGCCTCAAGGAAAAGACGATCTTCGCCCTGGACATGGGCTCGCTCATTGCCGGGGCCAAGTACCGCGGCGAATTCGAAGAGCGCTTGAAGGCCGTGCTCAAGGAAGTGCAGACCTCCGAGGGCCGCATCCTCCTTTTCATCGACGAACTGCACACCATCGTCGGCGCGGGCAAGACCGAAGGCTCCATGGACGCGGGCAACCTGCTCAAGCCCATGCTCGCGCGCGGCGAGCTGCACTGCATCGGCGCGACCACGCTGGATGAGTACCGCAAGTACATCGAAAAGGACCCGGCGCTGGAGCGCCGCTTCCAGCCCGTCTTCGTGGACGAACCGAACGTCGAGGACACCATCTCGATCCTGCGCGGGCTGCGCGAGCGGTTCGAGGTGCACCACGGCGTGCGCATCAGCGACTCGGCCGTGGTCGAGGCGGCCGTGCTTTCGGCCCGCTACATCGCGGACCGGCAGCTGCCGGACAAGGCCATCGACCTCATCGACGAGGCCGCGGCGCTCATTCGCACCGAGATCGATTCGCTGCCGGCGGAGCTCGACCAGATCAACCGCAAGGTCATGCAGCTGGAAATCGAGCGCGAGGCGCTCAGGCGCGAGACCGACAAGGCCTCGCACGAGCGCCTGGGCAAGCTCGAAGAGGAGCTGGCCAACCTCAAGGAGGAGCAGGGCGGTTATCTGGCGCAGTGGGAAAAGGAAAAAGGCGCTGTGGAAGGCCTGCGGCGCATCAAGGAAGAGATCGAAAAGACGCGTCTGGCCATCGAGGACGCCGAGCGCGCCTACGACCTCAACAAGGCCGCCGAGCTGCGCTACGGCAAGCTCGCCGGCCTGGAACGCGATCTCGCCGGCCAGGAGGAGGCCATCACCAAGGCCGCCGGCGGCACGCGGCTGATCCGCGAGGAAGTCGGCCCCGACGACGTGGCCATGGTCATTTCCCGCTGGACGGGCATCCCGGTGACGCGGCTGCTCGAGGGCGAGCGCGAGAAGCTCCTGCGCCTGGGCGACGTGCTCCACGACCGCGTGGTCGGGCAGGACGAGGCGGTCACGGCCGTAGCCGACGCCGTGCTGCGCGCGCGCGCCGGGCTCAAGGACCCCAGCCGGCCCATCGGGTCGTTCATTTTCCTCGGTCCCACGGGCGTGGGCAAGACCGAGCTCTGCAAGACGCTCGCCGCCGCGCTTTTCGATTCCGAGGACAACATGGTGCGCCTGGACATGTCCGAATACATGGAGCGGCACACCGTGGCGCGGCTGATCGGCGCGCCTCCGGGCTACATCGGCTACGACGAGGGCGGGCAGCTGACCGAGGCGGTGCGGCGCAAGCCCTACAGCGTGGTGCTCTTCGACGAGATCGAGAAGGCGCACGGCGACGTGTTCAACACGCTCCTGCAAATCCTCGACGACGGCCGGCTGACCGACAGCCACGGCCGCACCGTGGATTTCAAGAACACGATCATCATCATGACCTCGAACCTCGGCGCGCAGTACATGCTCGACGGCATCGAGCCAACGGGTGCGTTCAAGCCGGGCGTGGCCGATGCGGTCATGGAGACGTTGCGCGGGCACTTCCGGCCGGAGTTTCTCAACCGCGTGGACGAGATCGTGCTCTTCAAGCCGCTTCTGCGCGAGCAGATCGCGGCCATCGTGGAGCTCATGCTCGGCGGGCTGCGGGCGCGCCTGGCCGATCGCAAGATCAGCCTGGAGCTTTCCGACGCGGCCAAGGCCTTCATTGCCGAGACGGCCTACGATCCGGTCTTCGGCGCGCGGCCCCTGCGGCGCTACCTGCAGGCGCACATCGAGACGCCCCTGGCCAAGGCGCTCATTGGCGGGCAGGTCGCCGACGGCCAGACCGTGACCGTGGACATGCGCGACGGCGCGCTGGTGTTCGCGTAACAGGGCGAGTGCTCCGCATCCGCTCCAAGGAGAGGGGCGCGCGGCATCTGCCGCGCGCCCCTTTGCGTTTGCGCCCGCGGTTGCCAGGGGCGCGGCGAACGGCTAGCGTAACCGCGTCCGATTGGGGCGCCGTCTCCCGGGGAGACGGCTGAGAAGCGACCCATGGAACCTGATGCGGTTCGTACCGCCGGAGGGAATTCGGATGCCTGCCCCTGCCGCTTCTTCCTACAGCGGCAGACGCGACAAACCGGCCTTCCCCCAGGCGATCAGGACTGACCCGTTACGGGAGTCCAGAGGGCGCCAGCCCTTTGGCCGCCGGAGGCTTTTCCCTACCCCACACTTCCTACCCTTTCCCAAGGATACGCCCATGAACCTTGCCGCAGCCGCGTATGCCGGGCTGTGCCGCGTGCGCGAGACGCAGCCACTCGTCGTCAACATCACCAACAACGT
>DQED01000162.1:580-3786 GCA_003525525.1 Desulfovibrio sp. | reverse complement strand
CCTTTCCGTGCGCGCCAGGGCCGCGGCCTGGACGTCGAAGCAGTGGACCACGCCGCCCGGCGCGGTGCGGCGGGCCAGGAACAACGCGTCGTGCCCGTTGCCGGCCGTGGCGTCCACGGTCACGTCGCCCGGGCGCAGAACCCGGGCCAGGCAGGCCTGGGCGAAGGTCAGGGCAGCGGTCGCCGGCATGGTTCGCGTCCCGAGGCCCAGGCCCCATGCCCCGACCCCGAAGAACCCACGGCCTTCACAGACGACGCCGTCGGACCCTTGCTTTTGTTCAAAACCACTCCCGCATTGTTGCAGCAGACGGCCACGCTACGCGCCGCAGCAGCGCTTGTATTTCCTGCCGCTGCCGCAGGGGCAGGGATCGTTGCGCCCCGCCGCCGGCTTGGACGCGGGGCGCGTCACGGCCGTTTCCTGCGCCGCGCCGCCGGGCTCGCCGTCCACGTAGAACCATTCGCCGTTTTTTTTGCGGAACCGGCTCACCTCGTGCAGGATGTGGGGCGTGCCGCCCCTGGTGAAAGCGGTCTTGAACTCCACGACCCCGGCCTCGTCGCCCGGGCCGCCATCCACCGTGCGCAGCACGGCAAGGCCCGTCCAGACGACGCCCGCGCACCACTCCCGGGTCGCCGCGGCATTGAAGCCTTCGCGCTTGCGCGGGAAAAGCGTGCGGCGCAGGTAGTCGCAGTCGGCGCGCGTATAGGCCGTGTAGCGCGAGCGCATGAGGGCCTCGGCCGTGGGCGCGGGGACAGCGCCGTCGAGAAGGGGGCCGCAGCAGGCCGCGTACGGCCGGCCCGAGCCGCAGGGACAGGGTTCCCCGATCATGAAAGGACTCCTTGAAACGGACGCAGGGGCCGCCCGGCGGACGGCCCCTGCGCGCATGTCTTCGTTGTTTTTTGGCAACGCCGCACTACAGGATCGGCAGGTAGCGCTCGATCTCCCACTCCGTGACCTGCGTGCGGTAGGCGTCCCACTCGGCCTTCTTGTTGTCGAGCAGGGCCGTGTGCAGGTGGTCGCCGAGGACCTCGCGCATGAGCTCGCTTTTCTCCAGGTGATCCACGGCCTCGCGCAGGCTGCCCGGCAGGGAGGAAATGCCCTTGGCGGCCATTTCCTCGTCGCTCATCTTGAAGATGTTCTCCTCGATGGGCGCCGCGAGCTCGTAGCCTTCCTCGATGCCCTTGAGCCCCGCGCCGAGCATGGCCGCGAAGCACAGGTACAGGTTGCAGGCCGGGTCGGGGCTGCGCAGCTCGATGCGCGTGGCCGCCTCCTTGCCGGGCTTGTACATGGGCACGCGCACCAGCGACGAGCGGTTGCGCCGCGCCCAGGCGATGTACACCGGGGCTTCGTAGCCCGGCACAAGGCGCTTGTAGGAGTTGACCCACTGGTTGGTGACCAGGGCGAATTCCGGGGCGTGGCGCAACAGGCCCGCGATGTAGCTCTTGGCCTCGCCGGAGAGGTGGTAGAGGTCCGAGGCGTCGTAGAAGGCGTTTTTCGAGCCCCGAAACAGGGACTGGTGGCAGTGCATGCCCGAGCCGTTTTCCCCGAACAGGGGTTTGGGCATGAACGTGGCGTAGCAGCCGTGCTTGCGGGCGATCTCCTTGACCACCACGCGGTAGGTCTGGGCGTAGTCGGCCATGATCAGGCCTTCCTGATAGCGCAGGTCGATCTCGTGCTGGCTGGGAGCCACTTCGTGGTGGCTGTATTCCACGGCCACGCCCATGGATTCCAGGGCGAAGTTGATGTCGCGGCGCACGTCGTTGGCGAGGTCGCGGGGCGGCGCGTCGAAATAGCCGCCGCGGTCGAGGATCTGCGGCTGGGAGGAGTTGGCGAACAGGAAAAATTCCAGTTCCGGGCCGACGTAATAGGTATATCCCATGTCCGCGGCTTTCTTGAGCATGCGCTTGAGCACGTAGCGCGAGTCGGCCGCGAACGGCGTGCCGTCGGGATTCTTCACGTCGCAGAAAAGCCGCGCCACCGGACGGTCCGAAGGCCGCCAGGCGACGAGCTGAAACGTGCTCGGGTCGGGATAGGCCACCATGTCCGATTCCTGGATCTTGGTGAACCCGGTGATGGAGGAGCCGTCGAAGCCCATACCCTCTTCGAAGGCGTTTTCGAGCTCGCGCGGGGTGATCTGAAAACTCTTGAGCACTCCGAGCACGTCGATGAACCAGAACTGGATGAAGGAGACGTTGTAATCCTTGACGGCCCGCAGGACGTCGTCCGCGTTCTTGCAATGAAATACCGCCATACTGTTTCCTCCTGTATGGGTGTTGCGCCGCGATCTCAGAGTCCCTTGCGCTCCAGAAAGCGTAAAATGCCCGCATAGCAGGCGAGCAGAACCACAATGACGATCCAATGGTTGACGCCGAGCAGCCCCGGCAGGCTGATCTTGCCGTAATTGCCCCAGGCGTAGACCGTGGGCAGCAAGGCGTCGTAGGCCCTGGCGAAGACCGCCGCGCCGACGAGCATGCCGGCGATGGCGAAAACCGCGTCCAGCCGGCCCTCGGCCACGGCCCCGACCGAGGTGCCGGGACAGTAGCCCACGAGCCCCCAGCCCAGGCCGAACAGCAGGCCGCCGATGGCGTTGGCCCCAAGCGCCGTGGCCTTGAGCGACAGCTTGACCAGGCCCAGGTCGTGCAGCAGGTAGATGCCGACCATGGCCACCATGATGTGGGCGAGCATGAATTTGACGATGGTCATATCGACGAGCCGCAGCGCCCCGAGCTGCTTGTCGTAGCGCAGCACGTGCCCCCGCTGGAGCAGGAAGCCGAACAGCACGCCCGTGACCAGTCCGTAGGCAAGCGTCATTTCGTCCCCCTCCCGTACACGAGCCTCGCCATGACGATGCCGCCGAGAAAAAAGCCCGCCGCCGACACGAACCCGGACATCGCCAGTTGCGACAACCCGGAAAGCCCGTGGCCGCTCGGGCAGCCGTCGGCGAGCCGGGCCCCGAACATGGCCACGGCCCCGCCGCAAAACGCGGAGAGCGCGCGCAGCCACACCCCGCCGCCGAAGCGCTCCCGCCACATGTCCGGCACGGCCCGGATGCGGAAATCCCGGAACAGCACGGCCCCGAGCAGCGCGCCGATGCCGATGCCGCACACGAACAGGAACTGCCAGTCGATGATCGGCTTTTCCTTGAGGTAATAGGCGAGCGTGGTCACGGCCTCGGGCGCGTAGAGCCGCTCGGCCATGCCCGCGCCGCG
>DQED01000162.1:0-545 GCA_003525525.1 Desulfovibrio sp. | reverse complement strand
GCCCCGGCCAGATACGGGCTCCAGGCTTTGGCGTCGTGCGCCATGCCGTCCCTCCTTGTCATGGGTTCACGCAAGGCAGGCGAGGTAGCGCCGGCCTTTCTCCATTTCCCTGGGTAGCCCACTCCCACGCAGGCGTAAAGTCCCGCCTGCGGGAACAACGGGCGCGCCGGGAACGGAAAACGGCTTGGTACATCACGGGACTTCTGATAACCGTGGACGGAATCTCCGTAAATTCCAAGCCCGGGCGGTTGCCATGCATGCGCATCCTCAAGCGGCGGCACAGGACCATCAAAGCGACCCCAAACAGGCCATCGCCACGCTGTTGCGCGCCGGGCGAAACGAAGAGGCCGAGGCGCGGGCAGGGGAATGGGCCAGGGCGCATCCCGACGACGCCTTCGGCTTCGCCGTGCTCGGCTCGCTGCGCCTGGCGCGAGGGCTGGCGCGGGACGCCCTGGAAAGCCTGGCCCGGGCGGCGGACCTTGCGCCCCACGCCGCCGAAGTGCAAGTCAATTACGGCCTGGCCCTGGCCGAAACCGGGGACAACG
>DQED01000161.1:276-3148 GCA_003525525.1 Desulfovibrio sp. | reverse complement strand
ATGGCCGCCTTGGCGATGCCGGCCGTCGCCGCGACCCCGACGGCGGCTCCGGCGATCCCGCCGGCCAGGGGCGCGAGCCGCGAGGCTCCGAGCAGCCCGGTTTCCCCGAATTGGGCCAGAAGCCGGAATCCCACCAGTTCGTTGATGCGCCGGATGGTTTCCGCGCCAAGGCCCAAAAGCGCGCGCTCCGTGAACTTGCCCCCGGCGAGCGCTCCGGCCGCCGCAGCCACGTCCGCGGCCTTGGCTCCGCACAGGCACAATCCGCAAAGCGCCCGCACCCGGGCGTCGGCGAGGTCGTGGCCGCACACGAGCGCCATGGACTGCACCATGCGCACCTGTACGTAGAGCGTGCCGGCAAGGCTCGCCGGCACGGACACGGGCAGAAGCGCCAGCCCGCCGGCATTGGTGAGGAATCCCGTGGCCGCGGCCTGGCGTTTGTGGTGTTTGACGAGGGTGCGCAGCCGCTGCGCCAGCGGCACGGACGGGTCGTTGTGGCCCTCGGCCAGTTCCCTGGCCGTCTTCTGGCCGGGCAGTCCCTGCGCGGCCCGCTCCCAGGCCCAGTCGAGGGCGCGCCGCACGGCGTCCCGGGTGATGCCAGCCATAGGTCTTTCGCTCCTTGGGGTCTGTGCCGTACATAAGGCCTGCCCCGGCGGCGGCAAGGGCCGCCTTTGCGGTCGCGCCGGGCGTCTTTCCCTTGAAACCTGTTTCGGATAACGGTATCCCGGGCAGCCCGCCATGAAAACGTACCGCGATCATTATTTCAAGAAGGCCAAGCAGGAAAATTATCCGGCCCGGTCGGTCTACAAGCTGGAAGAGATCGAGAAGTCCTCGCGCCTGCTTTCTCCAGGCGCGGCCGTGCTCGACCTCGGCGCCTGCCCGGGCTCCTGGACGCTCTACGCCGCTTCGCGCGTCGGCCCCTCCGGCCGGGTGCTCGCCATCGACCTCAATCCCGCCGGCACGGCATTTCCCCCTCACGTCACGTATCTGACCGGCGACATGCTCGATCCCGCGCCGGAGATCCTCGAGGCGTTTTCACGCCTGGGCCCCTTCGACGTGGTCCTGTCGGACATGGCCCCCAAGACCACGGGGATCAAGTTCACGGATCAGGCCCGGTCCCTGGAGCTGTGCGAGGCGGCCCTGGCCGTGGCCGTCGCCCGCCTCAAGCCCGGCGGCGCGTTCGTGGTGAAAATCTTCCAGGGTCCCGACGCCCCGGCTTACCTGAAGGCGCTGCGGGACGCTTTCGACAAGGTCCGCGTGGCCAAGCCCAAGAGCTCCCGGGCCGAGAGCAAGGAAATCTTCTACGTGGCCACGGGCTTTCGCCCCCGCGCCGAACTGCCCGAGCCCGATCCCCCGCCCTTGCCCGATCCGGACGGGACGGCTAGGGAAAATACGGATTGAAGCAATAAGGGAATGACAGCGACCGGGCGCGCCCGGTTTTTCAGAGAGTGAGGAAGCGCAATGGCCGGACATAGCAAATGGCATAACATTCAGGCCCGCAAATCGGTGCAGGACGCCAAGAAGAGCAAGTTTTTCACCAAGGTCACCAAGGAGCTCATGCTCGCCGCCAGGGCCGGCGGCGCGGACACGGCGCTCAATACGCGCCTCAAATCCGCCATCGCCGCGGCCAAGGCCGTGAACCTGCCCAAGGACAAGATCGAGCAGGCCATCAAGAAGGGCACGGGCGAGCTCGCCGGCGAGAACTTCGACGAGGTCCTCTACGAAGGCTACGGCCCGGGCGGCGTGGCCATCCTCATCGAGGCCGCCACGGACAACCGCAACCGCACCGTGGCCGAAGTGCGCCACATTCTGGCCAAGGGCGGCGGGGCCATGGGCGAGGCCGGCTGCGTCGGCTGGATGTTCTCCAAGAAGGGCGTATTCTCCTTTCCCAAGGCGTCCTTTACCGAGGATCAGCTCATGGAAGTGGCCCTGGAGCACGGGGCCGAGGAAGTCGCCGACGAGGACGACGTCTGGGAAGTCCACTGCGCGCCCGAGGATTACGATGCCTTAAGCGCCGCCTTCGAAGCCGCGGGCATGGTCTCCGAGGACGCCGAAGTGGCCATGATGCCGGCCAACACCGTTTCCCTGGACGCGGAAAACGGCCAGAAGCTGCTCAAACTCATTGATATGCTCGAAGACAACGACGACGTGCAGAAAGTCCACACCAACGGCGACCTGCCCGACGAACTGCTGGGATAACCAGGGGCGCTGCCCCTGGACCCCGCCAGGAGAGGCTCTGCCTCTCCCGGACCTCTCCGCCGGGGGGCATGATGCCCCCCGGACCCCCTCGCGAGGGGCAAAGGGGGGCGGCAATACGGTGCAGGAGGACGGACACGACGGATGGGGGAGGCGCAAGAATTGATCGTGCTCGGGCTCGACCCGGGCTCGCGCGTCACGGGCTACGGCTTCGTGCGCGAGCGTTCGGGCGTGCTGGAGCTCGTTGCCGCGGGCGTGGTGCGCACCGGCGCGGAAACGGATTTCCCCCGCCGCCTGGGTGTGATTTTTAACGCCGTGGCCGAACTCATCGCCCGCCACGCGCCGGTCGAGGTCGCGGTGGAAAACGTGTTCGTGTCAAAAAACGCCGCAACGGCCCTGAAACTGGGGCAGGCCCGGGGCGCGGCCCTGGCGGCCTGCGCCGTGGCCGGGCTGCCCGTGGCCTCCTACGAGCCGACCATCATCAAAAAGAGTGTGGTCGGCACGGGCCGGGCCGAAAAATCCCAGGTGGCCTTCATGGTGGCCAGGGTGCTCGCATGTCGGGAAACATTCGCCGTGGACGCGACCGACGCTTTGGCCGCGGCCGTGTGTCACCTCAATCAGAGGCGGCTGACCCGCCTGTGCGGGGCGCGATGATAGGCTATCTCGAAGGCCGGGTCGT
>DQED01000161.1:0-257 GCA_003525525.1 Desulfovibrio sp. | reverse complement strand
ACCCCGGGCGGCGTGGGCTACGAGCTGGAGCTGCCCGCTCCCGTGGCCGCGTCCCTGCCGGCCCCGGGCGGCACGTGCGCCCTTTTCGTCCATACCGTGGTGCGCGAGGACGCCTTCGAGCTCTTCGGCTTCGCCACCCTCGAGGACCGCGAAACCTTCCGCCTGCTCCTTGGCATCAGCAAGCTCGGGCCGCGCACGGCTCTGGCCATCCTGTCCTGCTTTTCCGCGGACGACCTGGCGCGGCTCGTGGCCACGGG
>DQED01000218.1 GCA_003525525.1 Desulfovibrio sp. | reverse complement strand
GGCCGCGCGGACGCCACCGGCGGCCTGACCCTGTCCTGGCTGTGCGTCCATGACGCGGTCGGGCAACTGCTCG
This sequence comes from Desulfovibrio sp., assembly GCA_003525525.1. Lineage (GTDB taxonomy): Bacteria > Desulfobacterota > Desulfovibrionia > Desulfovibrionales > Desulfovibrionaceae > Solidesulfovibrio. The sequence continues at coordinate 11,018 of DQED01000218.1, read as the reverse complement.
CCCTTGGCGAGGCAGCGCTTGCCGGGGAGGCGCCGCGCGTCATGAACCTTGCCGGGCCGCGCGGGGTGTCGCTTCGGGAATTCACCGGCGCGATGGGGAAGAGCCTCGGCGTCGCGCCGCGCTACGTCGTGGCGCAGGCCGCGCGCACGCGCGACTTCATCGCCGACGTGGGCCTGGCGCACAAGCTGCTTCACCCGCGCTGCACGCCTCTCGACGAGGCCATGGAGGAATTCGCGCGTTGCGCGGATTTCGCGCGGATCGCCTGACTATTTGCCAGCCGTGCGCGCAAGCGCGGCAATGGTATTCCGGATGTTCGTCCCGGGATCGAAATGGTCGCGCGCGAAGGCGTAGGCGGCCTGTCCCATCTCCTGCAAGGTCCGCAGGTCCGCCAGTCGCGCCAGGGCGTCCGCCAGGGCCGGGATGTCCCGTGGCGGCACGAGCATGCCGTTTTCTCCCGGCCTGATGAACGTCCGGCTGCTGCCCGTGGCCAGCACGGGCCGGCCCATGCTCATGGACTCGATGACGTCCCGCCCCCAGGGCTGCCCCGTGGCGTCCGGCCGCACGATGAGGTGCACGCGGCGCATCTCCGCTTCCGGCTGGTCCGTGAAACCCGCAAGCGTCGCCACGTCCGCGATCCCCAGGGACGCGATCTCGCCGGCGACCGCGTCGTGGTACGCCTGGTGGATGCCCACGGCGCCGCCGAAAATCTTGAGCCGCACGCCGGCCTTGCGCAGCGCTCCCGCGGCCAGGGCGCAGGCCCGCACGAGCTCCAGCTGCCCCTTGATCGGCGTGATGTGCGAAAACGCGCCGTACGCCAGCGGCGGCGCTTCGGGCATCGGTTCGAGCCGGGGCGGGCGCAGGGGCGCATTGAAGATGGTCGTCACCGGCAGGCCGAAGAGCCGCGCGGCCTGCTCCCCCTCCTCGGGGCTTATGGCGATGACCGCGTCGATGCTCGCGCGCATGAGCCTCCGCACGAGCGGCAGCATCCAATGGGGTTCCACGAGCACCTCGCGCGCGTGCAGCACCGCGGGATAGCGGCCGAGCAGGGCGGCGGCATGGAGCGTGGTGTAGCTGTTGTAGTGCACGACGTCCGGCGCGAAGGCGCGCACCGCCTGCACGAGGCGGGCGAATTCCCGGTGCCGCAGCAGGGCCCGGCGCATGTTGCGCCAGAAGGGTATCGGGCACACGATCAGCTTGAGGGGAAAGTAGGGGATGTCGAAAAAGCTGACTTCCACGCCCATTTCGCGAAGCGCTTCGACCTTGCGCCTGGTTCGCGAGGGCCTGGCGATGCTCATGATGTGCAGGGCGTGCCCCTCCGCGGCCAGGGCGCGCGCGAGCACGAACAGGCTCTTGGCCGAGCCGCCGCTGTCGATGTCCGCGGTGACGGAAACGATACGCATGGCGCGGCTTCACCCGATGCCCAGCTTGCACTGCCGGGGGCAAAAGCGCAGCGCGATCTCCCGGCCCGTTTCGATGGACTCGTAGATCGCGTTGATCAGTTCCAGGGATTTCCTGCCTTCCAGGCCATCCACCAGGGAGGGGCTGCCGTTGGCCAGGCTGTCCACGACGTTCCTGAGATAGGCGCCGTGCCCGAATCCGTAGACGTCGGGCGGATTGGTGCGGTAGCGCTCGAGCACGTCCCCGTCGCCGGGCGCGGGCGTTGCGAAATTCCAGACCTTCATCTCGTTGACGGCGAAGCCGCCGATTTCCACGGTGCCCTTTTCGCCCAGGATGGACAGGGAGCCTTCCAGATCCACGGGCCGCGTGGCGTTGGTGGCCTCCACGATGCCGATGGCCCCGCCGGCGAAGGTGATGATCGCCGCGCCCGTGTCCTCCACCTCGATGTCCACCAGCGCGGTGCGGCTTTTGGCGAAAACGGAGACGGGCTCGCCGAGCATCCATTCGAGCAGGTCGATGTGGTGGCTCGCCTGGTTGGCGAAGACGCCGCCGTCCATGGCCCAGGTGCCGCGCCAGGCGTCCTGGTCGTAATAGGCCTGGGTGCGGCACCAGCGCAGGCGCACCGTGCCCATGGTGATCCTGCCGAAGCGGCCGGCGTCCAGGGCCTCGCGCAGCTTGACCACGGGCAGGTTGAAGCGGTTCTGCTTGACCACGAACAGCTTGACCCCGGCCTGGTCGCAGCCGTGGATCATGGCGTCGGCGTCTTCCAGCCGCAGCGCCATGGGCTTTTCCACGACGATGTGCTTTCCGTGGCGCAGCACCTCGGCCGCGACCGCCGCGTGCGTGCCGCTTTCGGTCAGGATGGCCACGACGTCGATCTCCTCGCCGTGGGCGCGCATCATGGTGTCGATGTCGGCATGGACGGGGAAGCCGAATTTTTGCGCAAAGGCGGCGCGGCGCGGCGCAAGGCGTTCGCATGCCGCGACGAGGCGCGCGTTTGCGATGGCGTTTGCGGCGAAAAGCGTCCCGTAGCGTTGGGCGATGCGGCCGCAGCCGACGAGTGCGAAACGGATCATGGCGCGTCCTTTGCCGGCAAAGCGGTGCGGTTTTTCCAAAGCGTCCACGACGCTTTTCGGCAAGACCGTCCAGGGCATTAGGGCGGGGCCGCCTGCGGACGTCGCGGGTGCGCCGAGGCGGACGAAAAATGCACGCGCTGCCAGGGGGTTCCTAAGCGCGGGAAGCCACGCCGGTCAAGGGGAGGGCGCTGCGCGGCGTGGATGGAGTCCAGGCTGTGCCCGGCCAAGGCGTGGCCGCGGCGTGCAACACGGGGCTGCGTCGCTACGTTGCCGCAGCCCCGTCGCCGCATCCGGGACGGATGCGGCCCTAGTGTTGCGACCCTGAAAAAGTACTGCCGTCTTTTCTAATAAAATTAATTATTCAAGCATGTTGCTCTGGAAAGGAATGCCTGCCTCCCTCGAGGACATGACACTAGAACTTGTAGATGAGGCCGATCGCCCCCTGCCAGGCGTCGCCGGCCTGGTTGACCATGCGCCGGCCCCAGATGCTCGCGCGAAAGTCGTAGCCCCTGGCCCAGCCCGTTTCCACGATCAGGTTGACGGCATCCGTGAGGGCGAAGACGTGCTCGCTGGCGATGGAGAGCAGCCGCTCCCCCTGGGCGAGGTCCTGGCCCATGGTCACGTACTGCCCCGGGCCGCCAGTGAGCGCCACGGCCTTGCGCAGGCCGGCCGGGGAGCTCGTGCCCGTGGCGTAGGAAAAGGCGACGAGCGAGGTCAGGCGGTCGATCAGGCTGATGCGGTCGAAGTTGACCACAAGGCCCATGCTCCCTTGCGGCGTGGTGTTCATGGACGCCTGGGTCAGGTACTGGTCGGCGTTGAAGAGAAACGAGCCGCGCGGCCCCCACTGCGGATTGACGCCCGGCAGCCGCTCGGAGCCGTTGGAGAGGCCGGCGTCCTCGCCGCTGCCCCACCAGCCGAGGAGCTGCGGCGCGAGGGCGGTGAATCCCGTGTATTCCAGGGCCGCGTCCGCGAACCAGCCCTGCCTGTGGTTGCGCGAGCGGTCGCCGGCGAAGGCGTTGCCGTAGATGCCGTCGGCATAGACCTTGACCGGGATGGGCAGTTCGTAGGTCAGGGCCGCGCCGGTCCAGAAAGCGGCGTTCTGGTTGTTGGCGAACGCCGTTGACGGCGAGGCGTAGCTGCCGGCGGCCAGCAGGGTGTTGCCGATGGGGCTTGGCAGGTCGGCGGAGCGGCCGAGGATGGCCGCCGCGCCCCAAGGCGTGAGGCGCAGGCCCGAAACCGTTATCGGCAGCGTGAGGAAGGTGAAATCCAGTTCGTCGCCGACCTGCGTCGTGGTCGTGTCGTAGGTCCTGTTCGTGTCCACCAGCCGGGCGTAGCCCGCCGTGACCGCGAGGGCGTCGTCGAACAGCGGGGCGCGCACGATGAGGGCGGCCGCGTCGCTGTTGCCCGAATCGGTGCCAAAGACCAGCGAATCGTAAAAGACCTCGGTATGCGGCAGGGACACGGGCTGGTAGCCGGCGGTCACCTGCACGCGCGTGTCCGGCACGGTGAACTGGAGGTAGCACTGGTAGGGCTGCACGGCCACGGTCGGGTTGGCCGCGGTCAGGGTGCCGTGGCCCCAGGTTTCGTTGTTGACGCGCAGCCCGAGCCGGAAGGAAAGGTTCTCGTTGGCGGTGAAATCGACGTGCAGGCGCATGCGCTGCCAGATGTTGAGGGTGTCTTCGGTCTGCGTGCCGGCGGCGTTCCAGCCGGTGTAGTTCTGGCCGCTGAAAAACGTGCCTTGGACGCGGAAGTCGCCGTACATGGCCACGGACGTGGCCAAGGCGGGAACGGCGGCGACGAGGCAGAGCGCGACCAGGCAGGCGGCGGCGAAGCGCGGGCGTGGCATGGGAACTCCCTTCCCGGGCGCACGGCCGCGGGCCGCCGTGGCGGCCCGCGGTCCGGCGACGTGCCCGGAACGGCTTAGGTGTGGCTGAATCCCGAGGCCGTTTCGGCCGTGAGGGAATGGGTCACGGGGTTTTTCGCGAAGTAGTCCAGGCAACGCTGCATGTCGTCCATGAGCAGGTCGGCCAGGTCGCGGCTGAAGCCGTGGCGCACCAGGGCGCGCATGACCACGAGGTCCGTGCGGTCGGCGGGCATGGAGTAGGCCGGCACCTGCCAGCCGCGCGAGCGCAGCCGGTCGGACAGGTCGTAGAGGGTGAATCCCTTGGCCGCGCCTTCCTTGAGGCTCCAGGTCACGGCCGGAATGCCGCCCCGGCCGTCGTAGATGACGTCGAAGCAGGGAGTCTTGCGCAACGCGTCGCCGAGGTAGGCGGCCGTGGCGTAGCAGGCGCTTTGGATCTTGTGGTAGCCTTCCCGGCCCAGGCGCAGGAAGTTGTAGTACTGGGCCACGATCTGGCCGCCCGGGCGCGAGAAGTTGAGCGCGAAGGTCGGCATGTTGCCGCCGAGGTAGTTGACGTTGAAGATCAGGTCCTCGGGCAGCTCCTTGGCGTCGCGCCAGACCACCCAGCCGACGCCGAGCGGCGACAGGCCGAACTTGTGGCCCGAGGCGTTGATGGACTTGACCCGGGGCAGGCGGAAGTCCCAGGCGAGGCCGGGGTCGCAGAAGGGGGCGAGGAAGCCGCCGCTGGCCCCGTCCACGTGGACGGGGATGTCGAGGCCCTTTTCGGCCTGCAGCTTGTCGAGCGCGGCGCACACGTCCGCCACGGGCTCGTATTGGCAGGTGTAGGTCACGCCGAGGGTGGGCACGACGCCGATGGTGTTCTCGTCGCAGCGCGCCACGGCCTCTTCGGGGCTCATGATGAGCCGGTCCCGCTCCATGGGGATCTCGCGCAGCTCCACGTCGAAGTAACGGGCGAACTTGTGCCAGCAGATCTGGACCGGGCCGCAGACGAGGTTGGGCTTGTCGGTCGGCTTGTGCGCGGCGTTTCGCGCGGCGCGCCAGCGCCATTTCATGGCCAGCCCGCCGAGCATGGCCGCCTCGCTCGAGCCGGTGGTGGAGCAGCCCATGGTGTTGGCGGCCTCGGGCGAATGCCACAGGTCGGCCAGCATGTGCACGCAGCGCGCCTCGAGTTCCGCGGTCTGCGGATACTCGTCCTTGTCGATCATGTTCTTGTCGAGGCACTCGTCCATGAGCCGGTGCACTTCGGGATCGGCCCAGGTCTGGCAGAAGGTGGCCAGGTTCTGGCGGGAGTTGCCGTCGAGCATGAGTTCGTCGTGCACGACCTGGTAGGCGTGCCTGGGCTCGATTTCCTTTTCGGGAAACCGGTACTTGGGCATGCGCACCGACAGGTCGCTCGAGGCGTAGACGTCGTCGAGGAGATCGCCGCGGACCGTTTCCTTCTGATGCAAGACCATGCATCGCCTCCTTCGTTGGGGCGTCGCCGGACGGGTGTAGGCTGCGTCCCCGCTCTCCGCCCCTGCGGGGCCGGGGAAAAGACACCAACAATGTCTTTCCCTTGAAAATACATCGTATTTTCAAGGGCGCAACGCTACTTGCCGCCCTGGCGCCAGCCGGGTTTCTTGCAGGCGTTTATGAGAAGCGGCAGGCCGACGAAGACCACCATGCCGGTCGCCACCAGGCCCACGTAGAGCACGGGATTGCCCACGGGCAGGTTGGTCGGCGGGAAAAACCCGACCACCAGGGAGAAGCACACGCCGACGAGGCCCGTGCCGGCGACGAACCACATGCCGCCGAGGCCGCCGGGCACCTTGTAGGCGCGCGGCAGGTCGGGCCGGGTGCGGCGCAGCTTGATGGCGGCGGCGTACATGAGGATGTACATCACGAGGTAGAGCGTGACGGTCATGGCCGAGAGCACGAAAAAGGCCACGCTCACGTTGTCCATGACGAAGTAGAGGCCGGCGAGGAGGCTGACGATCACGGCCTGGATGAGCAGGATGTTGATCTGCACGCCGTGCTTGTTGACCTTGGCCATGAAAGGCGGAATCTCGCCCTGCTTGGCCGTTTCGAGCAGGCCCCGGCTCGGGCCGCCGACCCAGGCCATGACGCCGCCGATGGAGCCGAAGGCCGTGAGCACGCCCAGGACCGGGGTGAGGAACTCGAGGTGGAACTTGGAAAGCAGCAGTTCGAAGGCCTGCATGAGCCCGGCCGTGAGGCTGATCTCATTGGCCGGCACCACGGCGGCCACGGCCAGGGAGCCGAGCATGAACAGCAGGAAGATGACCGCCGCGGCCAGGAACATGCTTTCCGGGAACTGCTTGGCGGGCTCTTCCAGTTCGCCCGCATGCACGGCGTGCACTTCCACGCCGGCGAAAAGCAGGATGATGCCGGCCAGGAACGCGATGCTCCCCAGGCTCGTGATGTGCGGAAAAAGCCGCGCGTGCGCGCCCGAGCCGGCGACCGGGCCGGGGTTCAGGAACGCGATGGGGTTGCCCTGGTCGATCCAGAGCAGCCCGAGGACGATGACGATCAGTCCGGGCAGGACCGTGCCGCACAGCGCGCCGTATTTGGTGACGAAGCTCGCGACGTTCGAGCCGGCCAGGGTCAGGAACGTGGCCATCCAGTAGCAGGCCAGGATCACGAGGCCGGTGTAGACGCCGTTTTCGGCCAGGGCGGGCTTCATGACCGCGTAGGCCAGGCAGCTGGCCGCGAATCCGAGCACCGTCGGGTACCAGACCACGTTCTGGATCCATTGCAGCCAGATGGCGGTGAAGCCCCAGCGCGAGCCGAAGGCCTCCTTGACCCAGGTGTAGACGCCGCCGCCCTGGCTGCTGAAGGCGCTGCCCAGCTCCGCCGCCACGAGGGAGGCGGGGATGAGGAACAGGATCGTGGAAAAGAGGATGTAGAAAATCAGCGACAGCCCTTCCTTGGCCATCATGGGCAGGCCGCGCAGGCTCACCACGGCCGCAACGGTCATCATGCACAGCGTAAACACCGAGAGTTTCGTTTTTCCGGTCATGCGTGATACCCTCTTTGGCCGACGGTGATGGGGATGCGAGGCGCGCGGGGGCGGTTGCCGCTGTCTGACGGTATTTTCATATATTGCGTAGCATAATTATTTGCAAAGGGAAAACAAAAAGACGGCGACTTTTGGTTTGAAAATATTGATACATAATACCATAGTGTTACGATTACGAGGCAGAAAAGAGCCTCCGCTCGGATGCGACATTCCTGTGGCGGGTGTCTTGCGGGGCGTTGGAGCGGGAGTTCCGTGCAAGCCTTGTCCGATGCGCCGCGGGGAGCGCAGGCGCATCCGTCGCAAGAAATTCCGAGGTATGTAATGCGCCCCGTGCGCCAAGGCAAAGCCGGGCGGTCCGGAGCCGGTTCCTGCGGCGCGTGCGGGGCCAAGGCGTACGCGCGCGCGTTTCATATGCGCGGAAAACTGCAAGACGGTGTGTTTCGGGCATCTTGTGCGATGGCGAAAAAAATCATGCCGTCTGTACAGGTGCGGCGAAGGGACGCATAAGAAAGGAAAAGGAGGTGTGCAGTATGCAAGGCGACCACGAACATCACCACGAACACGCCCACGAGCACTCCCACGAACACGAGCACGAGCACGAACATCCGGGCTCCGGCCGGCACAGCCACAAGCATGTCCACGTCCATTCCCACGAGCACGGCCACGACTATAAGCATCCCCACGACCATGGCGCGGCGGCCGGCGTCCACGACCACGAACATCCCGGCGCGCACGGCGCCCACGACCATGCCCACGATGGGCACGAGCACGAGCCCCACGAGCACGAACATTAGAATTGTGTGAGCCGGGCGCGAAACCGCGCCGCGGACGGCAAGGCCGGCGCTCCCCTCTTGCGGGGGAGCGCCGGCCTGTCGCGTCGTACGCAGAAGCGTTCCTAGCCGGCGGAGAGCAGCGTGTGGATCGCCGTGTCGATGGGGATTTCGATGACGCTCACGCCCTTTTCGCCAAGGGCCCTGGCGAAGCCGTCGCGGATCTCCGCAACCGTCGCGGCGCGCCAGGATGCGGCGCCGTAGCCCTTGCCGAGGGAGACGATGTCGAGCCCGGGCAGGTCGAGGCCCGGCACGCCCGGCGTGTCTTCCAGCATGGCGAAGGATTTGAGGATGCCGTACTCGCCGTTGCGCAGCACCAGGAAGACCATGTGCAGCCCGTGCTGCACCGCCGTCCACACGGATTGCGGCGCGTACTGGAACGAGCCGTCGCCGATGACGGCGATCACGGGCCGGTTCCTGCCCGTGCGCTGCTCGGCCAGGGCCAGGCCCACGGCCGCGGGCATGCCCCAGCCGAGCGCGCCCGAGGCCATCATGTACCAGCTGTCGGGCTTGGCGATGGTCCCGAGCCTCGTTTGCGCCAGCTCGCCCATGTTGGACGGCGACTCGTTGACGAGCACGCAGTCCTCGGGCGCGCCCTCGGAGAGCACGGCGAAAACCTGCTCGGCGGTGAGCGGCTCCTTGGCGTCCTTGAGGATGTCCGCCGCGGGCTCGCGCCTGAAATACGGCTCCCGCGCGGGATTTCCCCCGCGTGGGAGCACCAGGGGCAAAAGCGCCTCCAGGGCGAGCCCGCTGTCGCTGACGAGGCTGTCGCCGGCCACGGCCTTGGCCGCGTCGAAGGCGTCGTCCGTGATCTGGAGCAGTTTCGCCCCGGCCGGCAGATACGCGCCCGGCACCCAGGGATAATAGCGGAAGACCGGCGCGCCCACGACCACGATCAGGTCATGGCCGGCCAGGGTCTCGCTCAAGGGGCCGATGGCCGGCGGCAGGGTCCCGGCGTAAAGCGGATGGGTCTGGGGAAAGGGCACGTTTTCCGTAAACGGGCCGAGCCAGACCGGAACGCGCAGCTTTTCGGCCAGGGCGACGCCCGCGTCCCAGGCCCCGCTGCGGGAGAGGTCGCCGCCGTAGACGAGCACGGGGTTCGCGCTGGCGTTTATGCGCGCGGCAAAGTCCGCGATGCGCGCCGGGTCCGGGGCGATGCGCGCGGAGATGCCGCGCAGCACGTCCACGTCCTCCATCTCCTGGTCCCAGTCGTCGAGGGGCAGGGACAAAAACACCGGTCCGGTCGGCTGCTGCATGGCCATGGCGTAGGCGCGCATGAACGCGCCGGGCACGTCCTGGGGACGTCCCGGTTCGTAGCTCCACTTCACGTAGGGCCGCGGCAGGACCGTGGGCTCGAAATTGGTGAGGAACGGCTCGGCGAGCAGCATCTGCCGGGTCTGCTGGCCGGCGGTGAGGATCAGCGGCGTCTTGTTGAGAAACGCGGAGAGCATCGCGCCCATGGCGTTGCCGAGGCCCGCGCCGGTGTGCACGTTGACGAGCACCGGCTTTTTCAGCCCCTGGGCGAGGCCGTCGGCGATGGCCACGACGTTGGTTTCCTGCAGGGCCAGGACGTAGGTGAAATCCGACGGGAAGTCCTTGAGGAAGGTCTCTTCGGTGGAGCCGGGATTGCCGACGATGGTGGTCAGTCCCAGCCGGCGCAGCAGGTCGAAGGTGACTTCGCGGACGAGCGGCATACGGAAACTCCGTGGTTGGTGTTCGCCGCTCCTCGCCTGGCGCGAACGCGGCGTGTTCGCCCCGGACGGGGAATGGCTTGAGCATAGCATAGCCGAAGGCGGAGGCAAGGGCTCCCCGGGCAGGGGAATTGACGCGCAACGGGAAACCCGGCAGGGCAGGGCCATGACACGCCGCGCGCCGCGCTTGTTCCTTTGGGCCTGGGTCCTGCTGCTTTCCTGCGTCGCCCTGGACGCGGCCCGGGCCGCCGCAGTCGAGGACCTCGCCCGGGTCATTCCCGGCATTCTGCGCCCGGTCCGGGTGGGCGGCGACCGGGACTACCCGCCCTACGAGTTCCTGGACAAGGACGGCAAGCCGGCGGGGTTCAACGTGGACCTCACCCGGGCCGTGGCCGAAGTCATGGGCATGCAGGTGGAATTCCGCCTGGGGGCCTGGGCCGGGGAACGCCAGGCCCTCATGGACGGTGACATCGACATCCTCGAGGGCATGACCTACTCCGACGAGCGCGCCCAGTACCTGGACTTCGCCCCGCACACCATCGTCAACCATGCCATCTTCGCCCGTCGCGGCACGCCGCCCGTGGCGACCCTCGACGATCTGGCCGGCAAGAAGGTCATCGTGCACCGCGGCGGCTACATGCACGACGTCCTGGCCGCCAAGGGCTTCGAGCCCGACCTGATCTTCTCCGACACGCCGGCCGACGGCCTGCGCCTGCTCGCCTCGGGCAAGGGCGACTACGCCGTGGTGGCCATGCTGCCGGGCATCTACATCATCCGCGAAAACAAGCTCGACAACATCCTGCCCGTGGCCAGGTCCGTGGCCACGGTGCGCTACGGCTACGCCACGACCGCGAAAAACGAGGCCCTGCTCGCCCGCTTCAGCGAGGGGCTGGCCATCCTGCGGGAGACCGGGCGCTACCAGGCCATCCACGACAAGTGGCTGGGCGTGCTCGAAAGCGGCAAGGTCCGCTGGGACACCATCGGTCTTTATGTCGGGGCCGTGGTCACGCCGCTTTTGGCCCTGCTCGGCGGGGCCATGCTCTGGACCCATTTCCTGCGCAAGCAGGTGGCCCAGCGCACGCGTTCCCTCACCGAGGCTCTGGAGGAGCTTTCCCGCAACCAGCGCCAGCTCGTCCAGGCCGACAA
>DQED01000310.1:7927-8093 GCA_003525525.1 Desulfovibrio sp. | reverse complement strand
CCGGCCGCGGCGCGTACGCCGGCGGGGCTTCGCGCACGGCCTCGCCCATGGGCACGGTCTGCGTCGGCGTCGGCGCGTCGGCGCGCACGAGTTCGTCCAGGAAATCGCGGCGGGCGGGGAATTTCGGCGGCTCGCCGTCCGTTTTCACCCAGGGCTCGGGCGCGGG
>DQED01000310.1:0-7917 GCA_003525525.1 Desulfovibrio sp. | reverse complement strand
AGCACGAGCGCCTTGTCCAGGGCCTGGCCCACGGCGCGGCGCAGGTTGACGAACACGGCCTGCTCGTCGCGAAAGCGCACCTCGGTCTTGGCCGGATGCACGTTGACGTCCACGTCCTCGGCGGGAATCTCCAGGAAGATGACGCATTGCGGGTATTCCCGCGCGAGCAGCCGGCCCTTGTAGGCCTCGCGCACGGCGGACAGCAGCACCCGGTCGAGCACGGCGCGGCCGTTGACGTAGAAAAGCATGCGGTCGGCCCGCGCCTGGGCCTTGAGCGGCTTGCCGAGGACGCCGTGGATGCGGATGGGGCCGAGCGCGTATTCCATTTCGAACAGGTCGTCGGTCACGGCCGGCGGCCACATGCCGCCAAGCCGCGCGGTCAGGTTCTGGCCCGCCGGGAAACGCAGCGCCGTGCGCCCGCCCACGGACAGCTTGAGCGCCACGTCCAGGCGCGCCAGCGCCGCGCGGCAGAAAAGCTCCGAAGCCCGCTTGGTCTCCACGGCCTCGGATTTGAGGAATTTGAGCCGCGCCGGCACCGCGGCGAAAAGGTCGCGCACCTCGATGCGCGTGCCGCGCGGCATGGCCGCCGGGCCGCGTTCGGCGATGCGGCCGTTTTCCACGCGCAAGAACGCGCCCTCGTCAAACGCTTCGTGGCGCGAGGTGATGATGCAACTGGAGACCGAGGCGATGCTCGGCAAGGCCTCGCCGCGAAAACCGAAGCTCTCGATGCCCGACAGTTCGTCCATGGAGGCGATCTTGCTCGTGGCGTGGCGCGTGACGGCCAGCGGCAGCTCCTCGGGCGTCATGCCCCAGCCGTCGTCGGCGACGGTGAGCAGCGTCCGGCCGCCGCCTTCGATGGCCACCTCGATGCGCGTGGACCCGGCGTCGAGGCTGTTTTCCACGAGTTCCTTGAGTACGCTCGCCGGCCGTTCGACCACTTCGCCGGCGGCGATCTGGTTTTGCAGCTCCGGCGGCAGGACGCGGATGGTGCGATGCTTGATGGCGCGAGTCATGTTCCCGAGCATACGCCAACTCCAAAACGGACGCCAGCGGACCCAAGCGGCTGGAAAAGCGGACCCGGGAGGCGTAGAGATTCCCAGCGGCACAATCCAAGGAGGCCCGTCATGCCCATTGCCCACAACTACCTGCGCACCCGGGTGCGCCTGTCCCATATCGTCGCCAACTACGAGCTGCTGTGCGGTTACGGCGGCCACGTCCTGGCCGTGGTCAAGGCCGACGCCTACGGGCACGGCCTGGTCGAGACGGCCGCGGCCCTGGAGGCGGCCGGCTGCGACGCCTTCGCCATCGGCTCCGTGGCCGAGGGCGCGGCGCTTCGCGACGCCGGCTCGCGCGGGGCGATCATTTCCCTGCTCGGCCCGGTCCTGCCCGAGGACGACGCCCTGGCGCTTGAAAAGGACGTGGTGCCGTTCATCCACGATTTCGACCAGCTCGACCGCCTGGCCAGGGCGGCGGCCAAGGCCGGCAGGAAGGCCAGGGTGGCGCTCAAGTTCGACACGGGCATGGCGCGGCTGGGGTTCAGCGAAAAGGACGTGCCGCATCTTCTGGCGCACCTCGGCGAGCGGCCCGCCATCGAACCGGTCATGGTCAGCTCGCACCTGGCCACGGCCGACGACCCCACGGCCTTCGACTACGTGAGCGCGCAAGGCGGCCGCTTCGCGCGCATCTGCCAGGCGCTGCGCCACGGCGGGCTCACCTTCGAGGCCTCGCTTTGCAACAGCGCCGGCATCCTGGCCCATGCCGGGGAATTCGGCTTCGACGCCCGCCGCGCCGGCATCGCGCTCTACGGCGTCAACCCCTTCCAGGGCACGGACCGCGAACAGCTGGGCGTTGGCCTGCTGCCGGCGATGGAAACCACGACCCGCATCGTCTCGGTCCACGACCTGCCGCGCGGGGCCTCCATCAGCTACGGCCGGACGTTCATCGCCGAGCGCGACATGCGCGTGGCCATCGTGGCGGCGGGCTATGCCGACGCCTACAGCCGGGGGCTGTCCAACAAGGGCTTCATGTGCCTTTCGGGCCGGCGCGTGCCGATCCTCGGCCGGGTGTGCATGCAGCTGACCGCCGTGGACGTTTCGGGGCTCGAGCCCGCGCCCGGCGACCTGATCCACCTGCTTGGCGGCGACGGCCCCGGCGCGGTGACCGCCGACGACCTCGCCCTGTGGTGGGAGACCATCCCCTATGAGGTGTTCTGCCTGTTCGGGCTCAATCCCCGCGAATATTGCTGAGTGTTCCGTGTCTGGCGACAGCGCCGGACCCTTATTGCATTATAGACTGAATAAGTATGATTTTCCCCTGGCCACGGCGCTGCGGCGACCTTATGTACCATGCAAGGCCCGGCGTTCGCCGGCCGAGGGTCTCCAGGACGGCGGACCGGCGAATCTCCTGCGAGACGCTTTGCCAGAGGAGAACATACCATGGAAACAGCCCGCAAGGCCGACCGCGCCATTCGCGGCATGTTTTTCGACCTCATAGACGATCCCTGGAAATATGCGGACAAGGAACACGAGGCTGCCCGATTTCATCCGGACGGACTCCTGGTCGTCGCGGGCGGGAAGATCGTCGACTTCGGTCCCTATGATGCGGTTGCGCCGCGCCATCCCGGCGTGGAAACCGTGCACCTCGAAAACCGGCTCATCCTGCCGGGATTTATCGACGGCCATATCCACTTCCCCCAGGTGCGCGTGCTCGGCGCGTACGGCAACCAGTTGCTGGACTGGTTGCAGAAGTGGATCTTTCCCGAGGAGCTCAAGTACAGCGACCGCGGCTACGCCCGCGAGGCGGCGGGAAAGTTCTTCGACGCCCTGCTCGCCGCCGGCACCACGACCTGCCAGGCGTTCACCACCAGCAGCTCCGTTTCCACCGAGGAGTTCTTCGAGGAGGCGACGCGGCGCAACATGCGCGTCATCTCGGGCTTAACCGGCGTGGACCGCTTCGCGCCCAAGGAATTCCTCATTTCCCCGGACGACTTCTACCGCGAGTCCAAGCGGCTCATCGAACGCTACCACCGCAAGGGCCGCAACCTCTACGCCATCACGCCGCGCTTCGCCGTGGGCTGCAGCGGCGAGATGATGGACCGCTGCCGCCAGCTCAAGGAGGAGCATCCCGACTGCTGGGTCAACACCCACATCTCGGAAAACCCCTCGGAAGTGCGCACGGCCAAGGAGCATTTCCCGGACTGCGCGGACTACACGCAGGTGCACGAACGCCACGGCCTGCTTGGCCCAAAGTTCACGGCCGGGCACGGCATCTGGCTCTCGGGCGACGAGATGCGGCGGTTTTCCAAGGCCGGCGCGGCCGTGGCCTTCTGTCCGCTGTCCAACCTGTTCCTCGGCAGCGGCCTGTTCCGCCTGGGCCGGGCCAAGGACCCCGAGCATCCGGTGCGCCTGACGCTCGGCAGCGACATGGGCGGCGGCAACGCCTTCTCCCTCGTGCGCGTGATGGAGGAAGCCTACAAGGTCGGTATGTGCAACAACACCATGCTCGACGGCTCCGTCGATCCGCGCGCCCAGGACCTGGCCGAGGCCGACCGCAACAAGCTTTCGCCCTACCGCGCCTACTACATGGCGACCCTCGGCGGCGCGCACGCCCTGTACCTCGACGACCTCCTCGGCAATTTCGAGCCGGGCAAGGAAGCCGATTTCGTGGCGCTGGACTGGAACGCCGGCCAGGCGGCCATGGCCTGGCATCAGTCCCTGGCCGCAGGCGAGGCCGGGCCGCGCACCATCGACGAGGCGGCCCAGCTGCTTTTCGCCGTCATGGCCGTGGGCGACGACCGCAACGTGGACGAGACCTGGATCGCCGGCGAACGCGCCTACAAGAAGGCCTGAGGCGCGGGCGGGGGACGCCTTGAGTGGCCACGCGTGGCCGTTTGGCGTCCCCGCCGGCATCGACAGGCAGTGCAAGGAGGCGGCCATGGAAGTGCGCATCGCACGGGCTTCGGCCGTGGTGTCCCAGCGGGTGCCGCCGGAGCGCGAAGAGTGGTTTCTGGCCTGGCAACGGGGCGTCTCGGCCGCGGCCGAGACCTTTGCGGGATTTCGCGGCACCGACGTCTTTCCGCCGGCGGCCGGGGCGGGGGAGCAGTGGATCACGGTGATCCATTTCGATGCGCCGGACCAGCTCGAGGCCTGGCTCGCCTCGCCGGTGCGGGCGCAGTGGGTGGAAAAGCTGCGGGCGCACGTCGGCGATTTCGATCTGGCGTCGTTTTCCCGGGGCTTCGGGCCGTGGTTTTCCTGTCTGCGCGACGGGGCCGACCATGACGCGCCGCCGGGCTGGAAGATGGCGCTTGTCGTGCTGCTCGGGCTTTACCCCACGGTCATGTGCCTGACCCTTTTCCCGGGGCCGTTTCTTTCGCCGCTGGGCCTCGCGCTCTCGATGCTCCTCGGCAACGCCATGAGCATCGGCATCCTGCAATGGGGCGTGATGCCGCTTCTCAACGTCGGCTTCGGCCGCTGGCTCACGGCCTCCGGGCCGGCCGGGCGCCGCACGACCGTTCGGGGCGTTGCGGTCATCGCCGCGCTGCTTGGCGGGCTGGTGCTCTTTTTCCGGGCGGTTGCGGGGTAGGGGGCATCCCGTCCCGGCGGGGCTTACGCCCGCGTCGGGATGCCGTGGATGCGCAGGTAGCGGTAGAGGCTTTGCTTGCCCAGTTCCGACAGCTCGCAGGCCTTGT
Source organism: Desulfovibrio sp. (assembly GCA_003525525.1). Taxonomy (GTDB): domain Bacteria; phylum Desulfobacterota; class Desulfovibrionia; order Desulfovibrionales; family Desulfovibrionaceae; genus Solidesulfovibrio. The sequence continues at coordinate 3,230 of DQED01000310.1, read as the reverse complement.
GGATGTCGCCGCCGGTCTGCTGCATGAGGGCCTTGAAATAGCGGAACTCGGTGTCCTTCTTGTAGGCGTCGAAGGGGGTAAGCGCCATTTCCGCGGCAGCGGCGGCCGGCTCCGCGCCCTGCGCCGGTTCCAGTTCCTGGCCGTTGCCGTTTTCCTGGCGCTTGCCGCTCATGATGCGGATGCGCACCTCGGGCGGCAGGTGCTTGGGATACAGCGTCGGCTCGAACTGGGCGCGCACGATGATGTTTTCCATGAGGTTGACCAGTTCGCGCACGTTGCCCGGCCAGTCGTATTCCTGCAGGCAGTCCAGGAACTCCGGGGAAAAGCCCTTGAGCGGCACCTTGTACTTCTTGCAGTAGGCGTTCATGTAGTGGATGGCCAGCTCGCGGATGTCCTCGCCGCGTTCGCGCAGCGGCGGAATGTGGATGTGCATGGTGCGCAGGCGAAAAAGCAGGTCGTTGCGGAAACCGCCGGCTGCGACCAGGGCTTCGAGGTCCTTGTTGGTGGCGGCCACGAGCCGGAAGTCGCTCGTTTCCTCCTCCTTGGCCCCGACCGGGCGGAAGCGGCGTTCCTGGAGCACGCGCAGGAAGGCCTTTTGCTGGGAAAAGGGCAACTCGCCCACTTCGTCGAGAAAAAGCGTCCCCTTGTCCGCCTGCTTGATGAGCCCTTCCTGTTTTTTCTCCGCGCCTGTGAACGCCCCCTTGGCGTGGCCGAAGAGCACCGATTCGATGAGCGTTTCCGTGAGGCTCGAGCAGTCCACCACGACGAAGGGGCCTTCGGCCCGGTCGCTGTTGTCGTGGATGGCGCGGGCGAAGAGTTCCTTGCCCGTGCCGGTCTCGCCGGTGATGAGCGTGTTGGCGTCGGCGTTGGCGGCCTGCGCCACGAGATCGAGGCAGCTGGCCACGCGCTGGCTGTTGCCGATGATGCCTTCGCGCTTTAAGGCCACCGCCGGCGGACGGTTGGCGAACTTTTCCTTGCGGTATTGCAGGGCGCGAATGAGCGGCAGGGTCATGGTCTCTGCCGTGGCCGGCTTTTCGATGTAGTCCCAGGCGCCGTTTTTGATGGCCAGTTCCGCGCCGTTGGGGTAGCTCGCTCCCGTGAAGATGATGACTTCCGGGGCCTTGTCGCGCTCGATGATCTTGGGGATGGAGAGGAGGCCGTTGCCGTCGGGCAGGTCCACGTCGAGGTAGACGACGTCGTAGACGTCGTTGTCCAGGGCGTCGAGCCCCTTGGTCAGGCTCGGGCGCGTCTCGACCTCGTGCCCCATGCCTTCGATGACCAGCCTGCACACCTCGCGGATGTGGGTGTCGTCGTCGATCACCAGAATCTTCGCCATCTCGCCTCCCTTGTGTCCCCCGACACACGGGAATGTGTAAGGGGAAGCGCCGTTTTTGTCGAGACGCGGCGGCCGCGGCGTTTGACGCCTGCCTGGGGGATTCGTAAAGTCGCATAAAGGAGGGCGGACATGCCCGAGAGATCGACCGTGCCGCGCAAGCGCCCCATCCTGGTGTGGATCATCTTTCTCTTTTACCTCGTCAGTTCCGTGCAGGTGATCGTGGGCCTTTTCTTCGTCACGGCCGGCGGCGTGGAGATGGCCCCGGAACAGCAGGCGTATCTGGCCAAGTTCACGGTCATGGACCGGGTGATCGGCTACATCAACGCGGGGCTCACGCTCGTGGGGGTGACGCTGCTTTTTTCGCTGCGCAGGCAGGCGGTGAGCGTGCTGGCCGTGGCGTTCGCCTGCAACCTCTTTTCCACGGCCGTTGTCTGGGTGAGGACCGACCCGGCCTCGGTCATATCCCCGACGGGGCTCACCGCCCAGGCCGTGGGCATCGCCATCTTCGGCGCGGTGGTCTATTACGCTTGGCGGCTGGGCAAGCGGGGGATGCTGACCGGGCGTTGAGTGCCTCTTGGTTAGCATCGGAAAGCTTCTGGCTGAAGGCGTGTAAGGACACTGCATGAAAGAGAAGTCTGGAACCTTCAGTGTGACAAGACATTTTGATGAAAGCCTTGCCGCCAAATATGAGCGCAGGATTCGATTGTTTTGCCCAAGCTATGACGCCTTGCACCAAATGGTCATTTCCTGGTTGCAGGACTTGCCGGCCACGGCGGACGTTCTTTCTGCCGGAGCCGGAACGGGGGCTGAAATCATCACGCTCGGCGCAAGCTTTCCCTTTTGGCGTTTTGTCGCCGTGGATGTTTCGCCTGATATGATCCGGGCATGTCAAGCGAGGGCAAGGGACGCCGGCATGGCGGAGCGGGTTGCCTATTACAATGGCCGCTTGCAGGATTATAAACCGACGACGGCTTTTGATGCGGCTTCGTCCATCTTCGTTTCCCACTTTCTGAAGGAGAGGGATGTAAAGCGTTCCTATTTCAGATCCATATCGGAGAACCTGAAAGTCGGTGGGGTGCTTGTTCTCGCCGATCTCTTCGGCGACAAGGATTCTCCGGAATTCAAGAATTTATTGGATGCGTGGTTACGATCCTATGCATTGCATGGGGTATCCGATGAAGAGTTGATTCGTGACCGCATGCACGTCGAGAGGGACGTGGATTTCGTTTCGGAAAGCGAGTTGGCTGCGCTCTTGTGCGAAGCGGGGTTTTCTAGGCCGTTACGATTTTATCAAACCTATTTGTTTGGCGGCTGGATTGCTCGGCGCGTCGCTTGAACGTGATATCTCGTTTTGCTGTTGAGAAACGCCGCCATCTGTTCCCCTTGAGGCGCGCCAAGGGCTGCTTGTGGCGATTGTGGCTCCTGCCGCGCTTACCGGGGCATGGCGGAGCGCTTCGATCCGTCCGACGATAGTAATGCCACGGCGTACGTCGTTTCGATCATGCCGTTTCCGGCGCGAAAACGCTCTTCATAATACCGTACGAAGTCCCGATACCGCGCGGGGCTGGCCACTTTCTTGCCGGGCGTGTGCGTGACGCCCGCGCCTTGCAGGCTGCGCAGCATCGCGCCGACGCTTTCGTGCGCGACGACGTGCGTCTCCTCGCTGACCGTCGCCGCAACGCCCGGCAGTTGCGCGAACAGCTCCCGGTAATACGCCGCCGGCCGCATGGGGTAGACCGAGCCGAAGCCCGTGGCCTGCGACGCTGCGGCAAGCTCCCACAGCGTCCCTTCCACATAGAGCGCGATGGCGAAGCCGCCGCCCGGGCGCAACAGCCGCAGGTTCGCCGCGATGGACGCGGCCGGATCGGCGTACCAGTGCATGGCCGAGGCCGAG
>DQED01000324.1 GCA_003525525.1 Desulfovibrio sp. | reverse complement strand
GCGGTCATGGACGGCCGGCCCGGCCGCGACGCCTGGGCGACCGGGGCCGTGTCCGCCTGGTGCGCGCGCATCGGCTTTGCGCCGTTTCCCTCCAGCGCCGAGGAACACGACCGGGCCGCGGCCTACGTGCAGGGGCTCAATTTCGTGACCACGCTCGCCTATCTCGCGGCGCAGGCCGCGGGCGGCGAAGTGCAGAACTACCTCACCCCCTCGTTCACGCGCCGGCTGGCCGCGGCCGAAAAGCTCATCACCAAGGACGCGGCGCTGTTCACGGCGCTGTTCGAGGCCAATCCGTACAGCCACGAGGCCGTGCGCAATTTCCGCAGTTTCCTCAATCTCGCCGTGGGCGGCGACGTGGACCTGCTCGTTCGCCGCGCCGAGGCGTGGTGGACCGCCGAGACGGCAAAAAAGGACAATCCATGAGCGCGATTTCGCTACGGCAGGAAGGGACGTGGCTGCCGGCCGACGTCCAGACGCCCATCAGCCTGTATCTCGGGCTCGTGGGCGAGCGGCCCGGCATCCTTCTGGAAAGCGCCGAAGTGGACGGCCGGCTCGGCCGCTACAGCCTCATCGCCTGGGATTTCCGGCTGCGGCTGCGCCTGAAGGACGGCAAGCTCGACGTGAGCGTGCGCGATTCCCGCCTGGAGGGCCTGTCCAGCTACCACGGCCAGGGCTTCATGGAGGGCATGCGCGGCATTTTGGCCGACCTCACCGTCCTGCCGCCCGAGGGCTTCGCCGACGTGCCGCCCATCACGCGGTCGCTCGCGGGCTATTTCGGCTACGGCATCGCCGGCATTCTCGAGCCCAAGCTCGCGCCGGTGCTGCCGCCCGAGGAGGCCGAGTTCTGCCTCGTGCTGCCGGGGCGCGTGGTCCTTTTCGACCACGTCAAGCACCGCTGCCTGCACCTCTCGCTCGACGAGGGCAAGAAGGCGAAGATCGATTACAGCAACATCTTCGCGCCCATGGAGCGTCCCGAGGCGGGCAAGGTGGTCAACAGCCCGGACGCGCAGGGCTACATGGACGCCGTGGCCGCGTGCAAGGACATGATCCGGGTCGGCGAGTGCATCCAGACGGTGCTTTCGACACAGTTTTCCGCGCCGTTTTCCGGCAACCCCTTCGTGCTCTACAGAAGGCTGCGCCAGGTCAATCCGTCGCCCTACATGTTCTTCATGCGCCTGCCGCGCGTGACGCTTCTCGGCTCCTCGCCGGAGCTGCTCATCCGCTGCCGCGACGGCGAGCTGACCACCTGCCCCATCGCCGGCACGCGCCCGCGCGGCAAGACCCCGGAGCAGGACGACCTGCTCGCCGCCGAGCTTCTCGCCGACCCCAAGGAGCGCGCCGAGCACGTCATGCTCGTGGACCTCGGGCGCAACGACCTCGGCCGCATGGCCGGGCCGGGCACGGTCAAGGTGGAAAAGTTCATGGCCGTGGAGCGTTTTTCCCACGTCATGCACATCGTCTCCTACGTGACGGCGCAACTGAAGGAGGGCCTCGACGCCCTGGACGTGCTGCAATGCGCCTTCCCGGCCGGCACGCTTTCCGGCGCGCCCAAGGTGCGGGCCATGCAGATGATCGCCGAACTCGAGCAGCGCCAGCCACGCGGCCCCTACGCCGGCTGCATCGGCTGGATCGGCCTCGACGCGGGCCATGTGAACCTGGACACGGGCATCACCATCCGCAGCCTCTGGATCCGCGACGGCATGGTTTGCTGGCAGGCCGGCGCGGGCATCGTCTACGATTCCGATCCTGCGAAAGAATGGATGGAGTGCCAGAACAAGGCCCGCGTCATCGCCGAGGTGCTGGCGGCCAAGGAGGACGGCGATGTTTTTACTTATTGACAACTTCGATTCCTTCACCTTCAACGTGGTGCAGGCGTTCCAGCAGCTTGGCCGCGACCCTGTGGTGAAAAAAAACGACGATGCGGACATCCTGGAACTGGCCGGCTCGGGCAAGCTCGACATGGTCTGCATCTCCCCGGGGCCGAGCAATCCGGTCAACGCCGGGCTGTGTCTGCAATTTTTGGAGCTTTTGCCCAGGGAGACGCCGGTGTTCGGCATTTGCCTCGGGCATCAGATTCTGGGACATTTCGCCGGCGCGCCGGTCGTGGTCGCGGACCGCATCATGCACGGCAAGACGTCCGACGTGTACCACCGCGAGACCGGGCTTTTCACCGGCCTGCCCAATCCCTTCGAAGTCTGCCGCTACCATTCCCTGCTCGTGCTCGCCGGCAAGGCCCCGGACAAGCTCGAAATCACGGCCTGGACCGAACAGAACGAAGTCATGGGGCTGCGCTACCGCGACCGTCCGTGGGTGGGCGTGCAGTTCCACCCGGAATCGGTCTTCACGCCCCAGGGCATGAAGCTGATCGCGAATTTTCCGGAGAAAATCCTTTAAGGACAACCACCTTGAATACCGTTCCCGCCCTGCTCGACAAAGCCAAAGACAGCCTGCACGGCGCGCGGCTGCTCGCCTCGGAAGGGCTGTACGACTGCGCCATGAGCCGCGTCTATTTCATCATGCACTATGTGGCCGAGGCGTTCCTGCTCACCGTCAAGATCGACGTCCACGACCCGCAAAGCATCGTGGACGCCTTCGGCCAGCGCTTCTCCTATACGGGCGTGCTGCCGCCCGTGTTCCACCGCTGGCTGCTCGAAGCCGAGGAACTGCGCAACCACGCCGACTTCGACACCAACCTCTGCCTCACCCGCGACGCCGTCGCCGAACAGATCGACCGCGCCAGGGCGTTCCTCAACATGGCGCGCGAGGAACTGGCCGATTTCCCGCGTTAACCGCCCACGCCGCAAAGGAGCATCACCGTGGAAAAACATGTCGAATGCCTGGAACTGCTCGCCATGGGCAAGGATCTCCCCCAGGAGCTGGCCACCTACGCCTTCCGCGCCATGTACACCGGGGAAATGCCCGCCTCGTGCGTGGGCGCGTTCCTCATGGGGCTCAAGACCAAGGGCGAGTGCGCCGTGGAAATCGCCGCCGGCGTCACCACCGCCCTGGAAGAGGCGCGACTCGTCACCGGCCTTTCCGGCGCGCGCATCGACACCTGCGGCACGGGCGGCGACAACACCTGCTCGTTTAACTGCTCCACCGCCGTGGCCCTCTACCTCGCCGCCATGGGGCACAAGGTCGTCAAGCACGGCAACCGCGCCGTGTCGAGCTCCTGCGGCAGCGCCGACGCCGTGGAAGCCCTGGGATTCACCCTCGTCGTCGAGCCCGACCTCGTGGCAGCCGAGCTCGACAAGCACAATTTCGTCTTCCTCTTCGCCCCCAACTACCACCCGGCCTTCAAGCGCATCGGCCCCATCCGCAAGGAACTCGGCGTGCGCTCGCTTTTTAACCTCATGGGGCCGCTTTTAAATCCCGCGCGCCCCACGCACCAGCTCCTGGGCGTGCCCACCGCGCGCCACGTGCGCCTCATGGCCGAGGTGCTGGCGCTCACGGGCCTGCCCTGCGGCGCGGTCATCCACGGCGCGGGCGGCTTCGACGAGCTGACGCCCTTCGGCCCGGCGACCGTGTGCTGGCTGCGCGACGGCTGGCTCAAAAACGACCGCATCGATCCGGAAAGCCTCGGCATCCCGGCGCACAAGCCTTCCGAGGTGGTCGTTTCCGGCCGCGACGAGGCCGTGGCCGTGCTGCGCGAGGTGCTGGCCGGCAAAGGCAACCAGGCCATGCTCGACATGGTCGCGCTCAACCTCGGCTGCGCCCTGCACCTGCTCGAAGACGACCTCACGCTCAAACAGGGCGTGGCCAAGGCACGCGACGCCATCGCTTCCGGCACGGCCGCGAAATTCTTCAAGGACATTCTCCATGCTTGAGAAGTTCCGGGCCGCCCAGGCCCCGGCCATCAAACGCCTCAAGGAGCTTGAGGCCACGGAAAAGCTGCCCATGCCCTACACCGGCAAGCGGCCGCCCTTTTCCGACGCCCTCCTCGCCGCAGGCCCCGTCGCGGTCATCGCCGAGTACAAGCGGGCCTCGCCGTCAGCCGGCGACATCAACCTGGGGCTCTCCCCGGCCGAGGTCGCGGCCATGTACGCCGCCTCGGGCGCGGCGGCCATCTCCGTGCTCACCGAGGAGACCTACTTCAAGGGGTCGCTCGACTACCTGGAGACCATCGGCGCCGTGGGCCTGCCCATGCTGCGCAAGGACTTCCTGCTCCATCCGCTGCAAGTGGTGGAGACCGCCGCGACCAAGGCCTCGGCCTTGCTCCTCATCGTGCGCATGCTCACCGACGAGGAGCTCTCCGAAATGCTGCGCCTGACCTACGACGCCGGCCTCGAAGCCGTGGTCGAGGTCTTCGACGAGGCCGACCTGGAACGCGCCGAAAAAGCCGGCGCGCGCATCGTCCAGGTCAACAGCCGCGACCTGGACACCCTGAAAACCGACCTCGACGTGGCCCGGCGCATGGCCGCGAAAAAGCGCCCCGGCCGCATCTGGATCGCCGCAAGCGGCATAAGCTCCCGGGCGGACGTGCTCGGCATGGCGGCGCTCGGCTACAACGCGGTGCTGGTCGGCACCTCGCTCATGAGCGGGGAAGACCCCGGCCTGGCCCTGGCCCGGTTGACCGGAAAGGCGGACTGACATGGCGATGCTGGTCAAGATCTGCGGCATGACCCGCCCCGAGGACGTCACGGGCTGCGCCGAGGCCGGGGCCGACCTGCTCGGCTTCATTTTCGCCGCCAAGAGCCCGCGCCGGCTGACCGCGGCGCAGGCCGCCGCCCTGCCGCGCACCACGGCAAGGCGCGTCGGCGTCTTCGTCGAGCAGACCCTCGAGGAAGTGCTCGCCGTCATGGACGCGGCCGACCTCGATTTCGCCCAGCTCCACGGCGGCCAGGACGCGGCATTCTGCCGCGCCGTGGGCCCGCAGCGCGTCATCCGCGCCTTCTGGCCGCAAAAACACCCGGACACGGCTTCCCTTGCCGCCGAGGTGCAGCGCTTCGCCGGCGCGATCCGCTACGCGCTCCTCGACGCCGGCACGTCCGGCGGCGGGCACGGGGTGTCGCTGCCTTTCAAGCCGCTGGCGGAATTTTCCCCGTCCATGCCCTGGCTCCTCGCCGGCGGCCTCGGCCCGGACAACGTGGCCGAAGCCGTCGCCCAGGCCCGGCCCCACGGCGTGGACCTCAACTCCGGCGTCGAGTCGTCCCCGGGACTCAAGGAGTTGGCAAAAGTCCGGAGGTCCCTTTGGGCCGTGAAAGGGTGAAGAGAAGGCGAAGACTGGGGCGCTGCCCCAGGCCCCGCCGGTGGGGATGATCCCCCCCGGCCCCCCGCCTTCCCGGGCGCGTTTGCCGCGACGGCGCG
>DQED01000139.1 GCA_003525525.1 Desulfovibrio sp. | reverse complement strand
TCATCAACGACAGCCTGGGCCACCACATGGGCGACCGGCTGCTGGAGGGGGTGGCCAAACGGCTGCGCGAATGCGTGCGCGGGCTCGACACCGTGGCGCGCCTGGGCGGGGACGAATTCGTGGTGCTGCTCGAGGAGACGGGCTCGTACCGGGAGATCATCCGCATCGTCAAACGCATCCGCGTCGCCATCGGCGAGGTGTTCACGCTGTGTGAGCACGACGTCCACGTCACCTGCTCCATGGGCATCGTCATGAGCCCCTGTCTTTACGAAAAGCCCGAGGAGCTCCTGCGCAACGCCAACATCGCCCTGCACCGGGCCAAGGGCGAGGGCCGCAACCGCTTCAAGGTCTTCAACACGCGCATGCTGGAAGACGCCATCCGGCTCATGGACCTGGAAAACGACCTGCGTCTGGCGCTTAAGCGCGGGGAATTCTTCCTGGACTACCAGCCGATCCTGGCGCTGCGCGACCGGCGGCTGACGGGCTTCGAGGCGCTCGTGCGCTGGCGACGGCCGGGCAAGGGCGTGGCCTCGCCCATGGAGTTCATCCCGGTGGCCGAGGACACCGGACTCATCGTGCCGCTCGGGGCCTGGGTGCTGACCGAGGCCTGCCGGACCATGGCCGCCTGGCAGCAGCGCTATCCCGAGGCGCGGGCCATGTCCATGAGCGTGAACCTCTCGGCCAAGCAGCTGGCCCAGCCCACGCTCGTGGAAGAGGTGACGCGCATCCTGCGCGAGACCGGCCTCGATCCCCATACGCTCAAACTCGAGATCACCGAGACGGTCATCATGGACAACCCCGAGGTGTCGATCCTGCGCCTCAAACGCCTCAAGGAACTCGGGGTGCGCCTGTCCGTGGACGATTTCGGCACGGGCTATTCCTCGCTTTCCTACCTGCAACGCTTCCCCATCGACACGCTCAAGGTGGACCGGGCCTTCGTCAGCGACATCGAGGCCCGCGAGAACCGCAAGATCGTGGGCGCGGTGGTGGCTCTGGCGCACAGCCTGGGGCTCGACGTGGTGGCCGAGGGCGTGGAGCTCGAAACGCAGTCCGACGTGCTCACGGGCTTCGCCTGCGAGGCCGGGCAAGGATTTCTGTTCTCCCGTCCCGTTTGCGGCGAAGAGGTCGAGCGAATGCTCGATAAAGGGGAATAACCCTCTTCCTTGCGTTCCCCGCGGGCATCAAGCCGGCCTTGGTGCTTTGCTCACGGAGATGCGTCCTCGCCATGACGTTCCTCAAGCCTGCCCTTGCCTCACCAGGTTTTTGCCGTTGGCAAGCGTCTTGCCATATTGTTATTTGTGGGAATGGTAACAATCCTGCAATGTTATAGATTGTGTCGTTGCTGTGCCGGGCAACTGTTGTCATGGTTTTGCATTGACATCCGCTGAGGCTCCGTTAATCAGAAACTGAGCATCCATAGTCAGTTTGGCGAGCGCCGTTCCAGGGATTCCACGAAGTATGGTCGCTGGCAGTCTGTTGGTAGACAGAGGCAGGCAGGACGTTGTCGTGGCATATGATTATCCAAGGAAGAGTGGAGATGAACAACATTAAACTTGGCATGAAAATCGGCATCGGTTTCGGCTGCCTCATCCTCATTGCTTGCGCCCTCGGTTTGCTTGGCGTGTTCAACATGCAAAGTGTGGGAAAGACGTCCGAGGCGCTTTCACAGCAGTATATTCCAGAGACGGTCGTCGCCAACGAGCTCGAGCGCACTTCCATGCTGACCATGTACGCCATGCGCGGCTATGCCCTGAGTCTGGAACAGAAATTCCGGGACCAGGCCAAGGCCGAAACCGAGGCCGTGCGCAAGGCGCTGGCCCAGGCCGGGGAGCTTTCGGCCAAGTATCCCGCGCTGGTGCGCCTCAAGGCGGACCTGCCCAAGGCCAGGTCCGGGGCCGAATCCTATTTCGCCCTGGCCGAGGAGACGGAAACGCGCATCAAGTCCCTGGCGGCCTCCCGCAAGGCCATGGATGCCGCGGCCGCCGATTTCGTCGAGAGCGTGGACTTGTTGGCGGAAAGTCAAAGAAAGCAGTTCGCCCAGGAGATCCGCGACGACGCCGGGACGGTGAACCTCCAGGAGCGCCTGGAGAAGCTGGCCGAGGTCGCGGCGATCATCGAGATCGGTTTCGACATCCGGGTGCGCAACTTCAAAGCCCAGGCCACGCACGACCGGACCATTCGTCAGCAGGCGCTGCAACTTTTCCCCAAGGTTGAAGGCCTCGTCAAAAAGCTGGCCGCTGTCATGCGCAGTGCGGAAAACAAGAAGGAAGTCGCGGATGTGGAGCAGGCGCTCGGGCAATACAAAAAGGCAATGACGACGTTCGACGCCGACATGGCCGCCCTGGACGAACTCGGCGTCAAACGCGGAGAGGCGGCCTCGCAGGTCGAGGAACTGGCCAAGGAAATGGCCCAGGCCGGCATGACCAATACCCAGCGCCTGGCCGATGCGGCCTCGGCCGAACTCTCGACAGCCAGCACGATCCTGGAGGCGGGCCTGGTCGTCGCCCTGCTTTTGTGCGTGGGCATCGCCATGTATCTGACCCGGGCCATCACCCGTCCCGTTCTCGCGTCCGTGGCCTTTGCCGACCGGGTGGCCGGCGGCGATCTCGACGGCGTCCTCGACGTGCACCAGGGCGACGAGGTGGGCAAGCTCGCGGACAGCCTGCGGACCATGGTCGAGCGGCTCAAGGAGCGCATCCGCGAGGCGGACGTCCGCTCGGCCGAG
>DQED01000288.1 GCA_003525525.1 Desulfovibrio sp. | reverse complement strand
GCCTGCGGGGCCGCCCCATTTCCACGACCACAGACCCCGACGCAACACCCACCGACCGTCCTCGCACCCGCTTACCATCTCCCCGCCCAGGGGGTCCGGGGGGGATGATCCCCCCCGGCCGCCGGAGGCATCTTCGCCTTTACTCTCCCTCCCCTCCCCTCGCCTCGCCTTGCCTCTACCGCCTCGCCCCCACGCCCTGCTCGAAGTCGTCAAGTTCGCGGCGCAGTTCGGGGCAGCGTTTGACGCCGTAACCGTGGCCGAGGCGCAGCCGGCACACGGCCCGCGGCATCGTGAGCACGAGGTGGACGGCGCAGGGGCCGGGGTAGCGGCGCAGGATCTCGGCCAGGGGGTCGAGGGGCACGGGTTTTTCCTCGGGACAGGCGACGATAATTTCCACGGGTTCCTCGCTGCCGCCGATGATCTTGGCCAGGGGATCGATGCGCTGGGCTTGCAGCTTGATGAGTTTCTTGCCTTCGCCTTCGGCCTGTTCGGACTGGCCGACCTTGGCCGTGAGGTAGAGCGGCGCGTCGCCGGCGAGGTGGTCGCGGCATTCGGCGTAGCAATCGGAGAAGACGACGGCTTCAGCCTCGCCGCCGAGGTGGTCTTCGAGCTTGCAGAAGGCCATTTTCTGGCCTTTCTTGGTGATGATTTCCTTGGTGGAGACGCAGATGCAGGCGACCTTGACCTCGACGCCGGGGTCGAGGCCGGCGCACTGGGCGAGCGTGGTCGCGCGCATGGCGCGCAGGTCGCGCTCGTAGGCCAGGAGCGGATGGCTGGTGAGGTAGAAGCCGAGCGCTTCTTTTTCATAGGCCATCATCTGTTCGTGGAGCATCTCGGGCATGTCCGCCTCGGGGCAGGTAAGCCCCAGGCCCGTGGTGGGCTTGGGCTTTTCCGGCACGAGGGTCATGAGCGACAGGCGGCCGTCGTTTTTATCGGCAGCGCGCTTCTGACCGAGGCTCGCCGCCTGATCGAGGCCGGCGAGCAGGCCCGCGCGCGAGCAGCCGAAGCCGTCGCACGCGCCGCATTTGATCAGGTATTCGATGACGCGCTTGGTGATCTTGCGCATGTTCACGCGGCTGGTGAAATCCAGAAGCGACGTGAAGGGGCCGTTTTCCTCGCGCTCGGCCACGATTTCCAGCACGGCGTCGCGGCCGATGTTTTTGACGGCGGCGAGGCCGTAGAGGATCTTGTTGTCCTTGACGGAAAAGTGGGGATGCCCGGCATTGACGTCGGGCGGACGCAGTTCGAGGTCGTTGTCGCGGCAGGCGGCGATGTATTGCAGGAGCTTGTCCTGGTTTTCCATGTCCGACGTCATGAGCGCCGCCATGAAGGCCACGGGGTAATGGGCCTTCAGGTAGGCCGTCTGGTAGGAGATCTGGGCGTAGGCGGCGCTGTGCGACTTGTTGAAGCCGTACTCCGCGAACTTTTCCATCAAGTCGAAGATTTCGTTCGCTTTCTTGGCCTCGATCTTGTTCTGGGCGCAGCCCTCCACGAAGATGCCGCGCTGCTTGGCCATTTCCTCGGCGTTTTTCTTGCCCATGGCCCGGCGCAGCAGGTCGCCGCCGCCCAGGGAGTAGTTGGCCAGCACCTGGGCGATCTTCATGACCTGTTCCTGGTAGACGATGACCCCGTAGGTCGATTTCAGGGTCTCTTCCAGGAGCGGGTGCGGATATTCGACCGGGTCCAGGCCGTGCTTGCGGCGGATGAACTGCTCGACCATGCCGGACCCGAGCGGACCGGGTCGGTAGAGGGCGAGCATGGCGATCAGGTCTTCGAAGCAGCTGGGCTTGAGCATGCGCAGGTATTTGCGCATGCCCTGGCTTTCCACCTGGAAGATGCCGTCGGTGTCGCCCCGGCTGAAGAGTTCGTAGGTGGCCGGATCGGTCATGGGCAGGGTTTCGAAATCGGGTGGCTCCTCCCCCATTTCCTTGATGATCTTGAGCGCGTCGTCGATGACCGTGATGGTTTTGAGGCCCAGGAAGTCGAACTTGACGAGTCCCGACTTCTCCACGCGCTTCATGTCCCACTGGGTCACGGTTTCGTTGTTTTTCCCCTTATAGAGCGGCACGTACTCGGTCATGGCCTTGTCGGAGACGACCACGCCGGCGGCGTGGGTGGAGGCGTGGCGGGCCAGGCCTTCCAGGCGGCGCGAGACGTCGATGAGCCGGGCGATGCGCGGATCGGTGCGCATGAGCGCCTTGAGCTCGGGTTCGAGCTCAAGCGCCTTGTCGATGGTCATCTTGAGATCGTCGGGAATGAGCTTGGCGATGCGGTCGGTCTCGCCGAAGGTCATGCCGAGCGCCCGGCCCACGTCGCGCACCACGCCCTTGGCCTTCATGGTGCCGAAGGTGGTGATTTGCGCCACGGCGTCGGCGCCGTAGTGCTCGGTGACGTAGCGGATAACCTCATGCCGGCGGCGTTCGCAGAAGTCCACGTCGATATCGGGCATGCTCACGCGTTCGATATTGAGGAAGCGCTCGAAGAAGAGGTCGTACGGCATGGGGTCGAGGTTGGTGATGCGCAGCGAATACGCCACCAGCGACCCGGCCGCCGAACCGCGCCCAGGCCCGACGGGGATGTCGTGGTCCTTGGCCCAGTTGATGAAGTCCTGGACGATGAGGAAATAGCCCGGGAAGCCCATCTGCTTGATGACGTCGAGCTCGAGCTCCAGGCGGTCCCAGTATTTCTTCGGGTCCGCGTCCGGCATTTTGTCCAGGCGCTTCCTGAGGCCCTCGCGGGCCATGTCGGACATGACGTCGTCCAGGGACTTGCCGGGCGGGGCCTTGTAGACCGGAAAATGGTACTCGCCGAACTTGAGCGTGAGGTCGATGCGCTCGGCGATCTCGCAGGTGTTGGCCAGCGCCTGCGGCACGTCGGGAAAGGCGGCGGCCATCTCCTCGGGCGTGCGGTAGTAGAGGTCCTTGGTGGAGAAGCGCATGCGCTTCTCGTCGTCCACGCAGGCGGCCGTCTGGATGCACAGCAGGATGTCGTGGGCCTCGGCGTCGTCGGCGTGCAGGTAATGGCAGTCGTTGGTGGCGACGAGCGGCAGCTTCAGGTGGTCGGACAGCTCGATCAGGAAGTTGTTGACCGTGGCCTGCTCGGGGATGCCGTTGGCCTGGATCTCGAGGTAGAAGCGGTCCGGAAAGAGCGTCATGTATTCCCGGGCCATGGCCACGGCCTGGTCCTTGCCTTCCCGCAGCAGCTTCTGGTTGATCTCGCCCTTGAGGCAGGCGGACAGGGCAATGAGGCCCTCGCCGTATTTGCCGAGCAGTTCCTTGTCCACGCGCGGCTTGTAGTGGAAGCCCTCGGTGTGGCCGCAGGTCACGAGCTTGAGCAGGTTGTGGTAGCCGACCATGTTCTGGGCGAGCAGCACCAGATGGTAGCGCGGGGTCTTGGGTTCGCGGTCGAAGCGGCTGCCCGGGGTGACGTAGACCTCGCAGCCGATGATGGGCTTGATGCCCGCCTTCTTGGCGTAGTCGTAGAAGATGAGCGCGCCGTGGAGGTTGCCGTGGTCGGTGATGGCCGCGGCCGGCGCGCCGAAGGAGGACGCGGTCTTGACGAGGTCGCCGATGCGGATGGCCCCGTCGAGGAGGCTGTATTCTGTGTGGCAGTGCAGGTGGACGAAATCGGGCATGGCGTTTTTCGGGTAAGAAATGGAAAAAACGGGCGGACGGCCCCGCCGGGGCAGTCATAGCGCACCTGGCGACGCCTGGAAACGGGCCAGGGATATCAGGAGAAACGAGGGGCGCGGGCCGGTGACGCGCGACGAATCAGCAAGGATTCAAGGCGGTTCCCCGTTTATCCGCCGAGACGTGCGGCCTAGTCCCAGCGCTGGACCTCGAGGATGTTGCCTTCGGGGTCGCGCAGGTAGCGAAAGGACAGCCGCCCCACGCCCGGCACGTCGCGCCGGGCCGTTTTGCCGACGGCCGCGCCGCCGGCGGCGAGCACCGCTTCGGAAACGGCGTCCACGTCGTCCACGAGGAAGGCGATATGGGAAAAACCCGGCGTGTTGGCGGCGATGTCGGGATGGTCGGTCATGGCGTCGTAGGAAAAGATTTCGAGCGTCGGGCCGGTGTCGCCGTGGCCGGGCAGGCGCAGGTGGACGCCGGTGATGTGGGAACCGGCGATGCCGGTCGCCGCGTCGAGCCAGTCGCCGGCGAGGTCGCGCTCGGGAGGCACGGGCTTGCAGTCGAAGAGGCGGATGTAAAACGAGGCCAGCGCGCGCCAGTCGCGGGCGATGATGTTGGTGTGGACGTAGCGGACGGACATGGGAAACTCCTTGGCGCTTCGCCGGCATTCCGCTGGCGGGGCGAAACCGTGCCCATGGTAGCGCGCCGCCCCGGCCACGGCAAGACCGGACGCGCACGGAGGTCGCCCGCACCGGCTTGCCGATTCCTTGGCCATCGTAACCACTTCCCGAAGGGAACGACTTGCCCTGCAAGGCTGCCTTGAGCTGCCTTCTTCATGGAAACGGACAGCGCACGCCGGGAACGCCCTCGTCATGGATGCAAAAAAAACGCTCCTGCTCGTCAACCCACCCGCCAACCCCGACGTGGGCGCGCAGCTTTTCCTGGAAAACCTGGGGCTCGGCTACCTCGCCGCCTCGGTACGCAAGCACTGCGGCGCGACCCACCGCGCCCTGATCTGGGATTGCCCCATCCTCGACCGGTCCATGGCGCAGCTGCGCGAGGCCATGCTCGCGGCGCGACCGGACTACGTCGGCCTGTCCCTGACCACGATGAACGCCCATTTCGGCGTCCAGGCGGCGCAGCTCGTCCGGGAAACCGTGCCCCAAGCCAAGATCATCCTCGGCGGCATCCTGCCCTCGACCCTGGACAGCGCCGCGCTGACCGCCTTCGCCCCGGACGCCGTCATCCGGGGCGAAGGCGAATTCCTGCTGTGCGACGTGCTTGCACGTCTCGACGCTGGCGAGGACACGCCGCTGCTTCAAGTCTCCCAGGACACGCCCGTGGACGTGGACGCCCTGCCCTGGCCCGCGCGCGACATGCTGCCCTGGCAGCTCGCCAGGCATCCGCAGGCGAGCCTTGCCGCCTCGCGCGGCTGCCCCAACCGCTGCGGCTTTTGCAGCATCCCCCGGCCGGCCAATTCCCGGCGCTGGCGGCCCCGCGCCATCGAGGACGTGGTCGAGGAGATGCGCTGGCTCAACACGGAATACGGCGTCTCCCACTTCTATTTCGTGGACGACAACTTCCTGCTCAACACCACGGGGTCCCACAATCGGGCGCTGCATTTCGCCCGGCTGGTGCTGACCACGATGCCGCCAATCCGATTCGGGTTCATGTGCCGCTCCGCGGCGGTGGACAAGTCCGTGTTCAAGCTCCTGAAAAAAGCCGGCCTGTGCGCGGTGTTCCTCGGCATCGAGTCCTTTTCCCAGGCCGTGCTCGACCGCTACCAGAAACAGGAGCTTGTGGCCGAGCATCTGCAAGCCATAAGCACCCTCAACCGCCTCGGCATCACCATCAACCCCGGATTCATCTTCTTCGATCCCTGGACATCCGCCGCCGAGGTCCGCGAAAACCTGCGCGCCATGCGCGGCCTCGATTTCGCTTCCCTGGAGTCCGTCAACTCGAAACTGACCTGCTACAAAGGCTCCGCCATCGAGGCCCGCGTCACGAAATCCCCCGACGCACCAACCCGGCTCGGCATCACGGAATACGCGTTCGAGGAAACGGCCACACGCGAGCTGTTCGACGAATGCGTCAGGCTCTTCTACCGGTCGCTCGCGGAAAAGCAGGCATACAGGCTCTACCAGCGTTACCGGTACCTGCTGGGCTCCCTGCAACCCTACCTCGTCAACACGCCCCACGAGGCCCGGTTCCTGGCGCAGTTCCACGCCTGCAAGGCCTTCTGGCGCTCCGCGGACAACGTCATTCTGGACTGGCTCGACGCCTTCGCCCGAGGCGTCCGCGACGCGCCCGCCCTCCTCGACGCGCGCATCGACGCCGTGGCCGCCCCCTGCTGGAACGCCGGCAACCAGGTGGCGGAACAGTGCATTGCCGCGGTCCGTGACGCGCTGCTTCACGATCTGCAATGCCCCGGCGCGGCAAACGCCCCGCTTTGTCTGCTGGCCTTCACCCTGGCGCATCCCGGCCTGAGACTGGACGCCGTGTTCACGCGGCTTGCCGCAATCCCCCCGGACAACCGACAAGCCCTGGCCAGGGCCATGCGCTTTACCTGCGACGACAAACGGCGACAGCACTTCGAGATGCTGCTCGCCACGGGGGACGAAGCCATGGCCGTGCAGTGCGCCAGGGCCGCGCTCCCTACCGGACTGGCCGCGCTTCTCCCCGCCCTGGAAGCCTGTTGCGACCGATTCGGGCAGAGACTCTCCCCACCCCTTGCCCGCTTGCGCGCCCGGACCGGGGAGCTGGCAGCGCTGCCGTTTCCCGAGCTCGTTTTCGCCGACTGCACGCGCTGACGAGACTCGCCTCCGATCCCTTTTTTCTTCCTTTCGCGGCTAGTTCCGTTTACCATAGGAGAAAACGCATTGTCTTCTTGTCAGGCGATGCCCATCGCAGTGCGCTAGGATTGCACCATCCACCTGAGGATATGATGCACGATAAAGCACGCGTGGAAAAAATCCTGGCAGGCCCGGCGCTCGTCGTCTGCATCTGCGGCATCCTGGCCTTGTTCCTCCACCTGGGGATCACGATTCCCAACCCCGTCCTTTTCCTTTCGCTCGCCATCGTCCTTTCCGCCTACCTGGGGGGCCTGCGTTCCGGCTTTTTGAGCGTGGCGCTATGCTTCGCCTTTCTGCTCTTCTATTGGTCCACGCCCGGAAAATGGTTCACCTACGACCAGCGCAACACCATCCGCCTCTTCGTTTTCATCTCCACCATGCCGGCCATGGCGCTCATCGTCGGTGTGCTCGAGAGGAAAAACCGGAACAGAATACGTGAGAACGAAGAGAAAACGAAAGAGCTTGAAGCAAGCAGGAAGCGCCTGCAACGCGCGGAAATCGTCGCCGGCACGGGGAACTGGGAGGTCGACGTCGCAAGCGGATCGCTCTACGCCTCCGAAGGCGCACGGCGCATCTACGGCCTGTCCGACGAGACGTACACGTTGCAGGACGTTCAGGGCATACCGCTGCCGCAATACCGCGCCCCCCTCGACGCGGCCCTGCGGGGCATCCTGAACGGAAGCGGCGCGTACGACCTTTTCTTCAAGATCCGCCGCCCGACCGACGGCGCGATCGTCGACATCCACTCCCGCGCCACCTACGACCCCGTCGACAGAAGGATCTTCGGCACCATCCAGGACGTCACCGGCCAGAAGAAAACCGAGGCCGAACTCGTGGCCGCCCGGGAAAAAGCGGAAGCAGCCAACCGGTCCAAGAGCGAATTCCTGGCCAACATGAGCCACGAGATCCGCACGCCCTTAAACGGCATCCTGGGCATGCTGCAGGCCATCGAGGACACGCCCTTGTCGCCCGAGCAAAAGCGCCTCCTGTCCATGGCCGTCACCGCCGCCGGCCGCCTGACGCAGCTGCTCAACGACATCCTCGACCTCTCCCGCGTCGAATCGGGCAAACTGCCCGTTGCCGCCGCGCCTTTCGCCCCCCGGCAACTCGTCGCCGCCATCGAAGACCTCTTCCGCGTCGCCGCCGAGAAAAAAGGCCTTTCCCTGGCCTGCCGCCTGGAAGAGGGCCTGCCGGAGACGCTTGTCGGCGACGAAGCCCGGATCCGGCAGATCCTCTTCAACCTCGTCGGCAACGCCATCAAGTTCACCCGCAGCGGCGGCGTCGACGTGACCATCGCGGCCCTGCACCGCCGGGAGCACTCGCTGCGGCTGCTGTGCACGGTTTCCGACAGCGGCACGGGCATTCCGGGCACCCTGCTTACGACGCTGTGCCAGCCCTTCACCCAGGGCCCGCGCGCCAACTTTCACGGCCCGCCCGGGGCCGGACTCGGGCTTTCCATCGTCAGGCGTCTCACGACGCTGCTCGGCGGGGAACTCGCCATCGACAGCGAGGAAGGTCGCGGCACGGACATCTACGTCACCCTGCCGCTTCGCATCCCCGGGGCCGCCGGCGTCCTGCCGCCGTACGAGTCCCGCAGCGGGATCGAGCCCTGCCGGAGCCTGCGCATCCTGCTCGCCGAAGACGACGCCATCAGCGCCCTGGCTGCCCGGCGGCTGCTGGAGAAAATGGGGCATACGGTCGTTGCGGCCGCAAACGGCCGGGAGGCCGTGGACGCGTACGGCACGGCGGCTTTCGACCTCGTGCTCATGGACATCCAGATGCCGGAACTCGACGGCCTGGAGGCGACGCGGCGCATCCGGGAGCAGGAGGCCCGCGGCTCCAGGGCGAGCGTGCCCATCGTCGCCATGACCGCCCACGCCATGGCCGGGGACAAGGCCCATTTCCTCGCCGCGGCCATGGACGACTACCTGCCGAAACCAGTGGACAAAGCGAGCCTTCGCGCTACCCTCGCCCGCGTCATGGAAACCGTGGAGCGCGGCGTTTGCCGCCTTCCCGCCAGCAAAGAGTCCGACGCATGAAACGCCTTTTCGTCAACCGCGCCCTCTACAGCCGATGGGCCAACGCGCGCCTTTACGCGGCCATGGCCGCCCTTTCGCCCGAAACGCTGGCCGCGCCGAGCGCCGTCAATTTCGGTTCCATCCTCGCCATCGCCAACCACCTCGTGCTGGTCGACCGGCTGTGGCTCAACCGCTTCACCGGCCAGGGCGCGCCCGTGACCACGGTCGACGCCGCGCCCTATG
This sequence comes from Desulfovibrio sp., assembly GCA_003525525.1. Lineage (GTDB taxonomy): Bacteria > Desulfobacterota > Desulfovibrionia > Desulfovibrionales > Desulfovibrionaceae > Solidesulfovibrio. Next base: position 2,040 of record DQED01000288.1, on the reverse strand, counting down.
CCGATCTCGCCGCGCTCGGGGCCGCCCGCGAAGTCGAGGAGCGGCGCGCCCTCGCCTTTTGCCGCGCGCTCGACCCGGCCCGCTGCGGCGGGACGCTCGACTACGTCACCACCGACGGCACGCCCACGACCCTGCCCCTGGCGCTTTGCCTCGACCACTTCTTCAACCACCAGACCCTCCACCGCGGCCAGATCAGCGGACTGCTCGGGGCCTACGGCATAAAGGCGGCGGACATCGACCTGCTGGGGTTCGAGCGCGAAACCGCTGCTTTCGCGGGCCTGTCCGGCTGACGGCTTCCCGCGCGGCGGGGGCGGCCCCTCCCCCCGCCGCGCCGCCTTGCCCCCCTTGCCGAAACCCTGTACCCCTGCGACATGTTCACCTTTTTCCTCAAGGGACTGGCCATCGGCGCGATCATCGCCATGCCCTTCGGCGCGGTCGGCATGCTCTGCCTGCAACGCGCCATCGCCATGGGGCTGCGCGTGGGGCTTCTCTCGGGCATGGGCGCGGCCGCGGCGGACGCCTTCTACGGGGCGGTGGCGGCGTTCGGTCTGACGTTCATCTCGGATTTCCTGGCGGCGAACGCGCGCGCGCTCCAGGCGGCGGGCGGCGCGTTCCTGGTGGCCATGGGCGCACGGCTGTGCCTTTCCAAAAACGCGCCCAAACCCGCCGAAATGCCCAAGCGGCGCTACGCCGGCGCATTCGTGAGCGTCTTTTTGCTCACGCTCACCAATCCCCTGACCGTGGTCGGGTTCCTGGCCATCTTCGCGGGCTTCGGGCTGGGGCAGATCGAGGCGCGGGCCAGCGAGGCCTCGGCCGTGGTGGCGGGGGTCTTTTGCGGCTCCATGGTCTGGTGGGCGGCCATCGCCTTCGGCGGGAAACTGCTGCGGCTGCGCCTGCTGTCGCAGATGCGCGCCATTCGGCGCGTCTGCGGCGCGGCCATCATCCTGTTCGGGCTCTGGGCGGTCTTTTTCGGCCGTTAGCGCAGCCGTCGCGTTTTCAAAAAGCGCCCTGCCCCTCGAAAACGAAACGCACGCCTCCGCAATCGAGCTGTCCCGTCGACATCACCGTCGGAGAGGTCCAGGAGGGGATCATCCCCTCCTGGCCGCCGGAGGCATCCCCCCCACGCGCTCCCGCGTCAGGCGTCGGCGTCCTGGCCGCACGGCGCGCGGCGAAACGCGCCGACCCGCTGCGAAATGACGGAAAGCCCGGTGAAGGGAAAGCGCGCCATGGCCTCCCTGTAGGGCTCGGGCGCGCCGAGCAGGCGGCGCAGCTTGTCGCGCAGCCCTTCGGGCGACAGGGCGTCCCAGGGCAGGTATTCGATGAGCCCCCGGGCGCTTAAGGCCTCGGCCCGGATGCGCTGCTCCAGGCGTGGCACCTCGCGCGGCACCACAAGACACGGGATGCACTGCGAAAGGATCTCGCAGGTGGTGTTGTAGCCGCCCATGGTGACCACCGCGTCGGCAAGGCCCATGAGCGTTTCCATGCGCCGGTAGAAATGGTGGAAGCGGGCGTGCAGGCGTGCGGCGCGACGGGCCACGGCCTCGCGCTCGGGCTTGGGCATGAAGGGGCCGGAGACGAAGATCGCCCGGTGCGCCGGCGCGCCGCCCTGCTCCAGCATGGAGAGGTAGGCGTCCATGAGCGGATAGCCGTCCCCGCCGCCGCCGGTGGTGACCACCACCAGCTTCTCGCCGGCTCCGAACCGCTCCTCGCGGCGCACCTGCGTCATGGACTGGGGCGAGGGGACGTGGCGGGGAATGTAGCCGGTGAACACCATCTTGTCGCTGATGACCGGCGGGATGGCGTATTCCGTGATGGGATCGTATATCGCCTGGTTTCCGTAGACCCAGATTTCCGAATAGAACTGCTCGAGCACGTCGTAGACGCCCTTCTCGGCCCACTCGCGGGTGGTGGAGACGGCGTCGTCCATGATGTCGCGAAGCCCGAGGATGGTGCGGGTGCGCGGCAGGCGGCGCTTGAGCCATTTAAGCGTGGGGATGACCTCGCGGCGCAGCCCCATGGGGGCCTTGTCCACGATGAACA
>DQED01000287.1:6650-10050 GCA_003525525.1 Desulfovibrio sp. | reverse complement strand
CCGGCCGCGCGGCGGCGTGTCCGGCGGCACGGTTTCGTAGGCCACGCGCCGCCCGTCCGGGGAGACGGCAAAGCCCCCCACTTCCCGGTCGCCGACGACCAGCCGCGGCGCGGCATGCCCGGAAAGAGGCAACAGGTAAAGGCCCGTGTTCCCTTCGAAGGCGTCGAGGACCTCCACTTCGGCGTCACAGCCGTCGAGGCGGGAATTGGCGGTCTTGGCCTGGGCGGTCATGGCCAGGAACAGCGCCTTGCCGTCCGGGGAAAAGGCCATATCCGCGATGTCGAACCGGCCGTGCAGCAGCCGTTTGGCATGCCCGGCGTCCGGGCGCGCCAGCACGAGGTCCGTATCCTCGTCCCCCTGGACGAGGTAGGCCAGACGCGCGCCGTCGGGCGATAAACGCGGCTTCTCGCACTGCGCGTCCTCGGGCGTGACGGCGTGCGCGACGCCTTTGGCGGCGTCGGCCATGTAGATGCGCGAACGCAGGTCGTCGCCTACGGCGCGGGTGACCGTGAAGGCGAGGCGGCTGCCGTCGGGTGCGATGCGCAGTTCATCGAACATGGCCACGCGCAGCATGTCGTCGATGGTGAAGGGACGCACGCCGGCAACAGCGTCTTCGCATGGCCCGAAGACGACCAGCAGGGCCACGGCGAAAGCCCCCCACAGGAACGGAGAAAAGACGCGCCTTGGCACGAAATCACCTCGCAACGAAAAGCACGCGCAGTGTACGGATGCCGGGGAGTTCGGTCAAACGACAGCAAAAAGGCCCCCTTGCGGGGGCCTTCGGATCAGATGCGAAGGCCCGCGTCCGCCGGCCGCCGGGACAGCCACAAGTCGAACAGGAAGCGGGTGAAGAAGATGGCCGTGAACATGGAGGCCACGATGCCGAGGATCAGCGTCACGGCGAAACCGCGGATGGGCCCCGTGCCGAACTGGTAGAGCACCATGGCCGCGATGACCGTGGTGACGTTGGCGTCGAGAATGGTCAGCGTCGCCCGGCTGTAGCCCACGTCCACGGCGGAACGCGCCGAGAGCCCCAGCCGCAGTTCCTCGCGGATGCGCTCGAAGATGATGACGTTGGCGTCCACGGCCATGCCGATGGTGAGAATGATACCGGCGATACCCGGCAGGGTGAGCGTCGCGCCGAAGCCGGCCAGGCCCGCGACGATGAGCACGAGGTTGAACAGCAGCGCCATGTCGGCCACGGCCCCGGCCACGCCGTAATAGACGATCATGAAGGCGATGACGATGATGCCGCCGATCAGGGCCGAGTAGACGCCCTTCTGGATGGATTCCTGTCCCAGGGAGGGACCGACGCTGCGCTGCTCGAGGATGTTGACGGGCGCGGGCAAGGCGCCGGCGCGCAGAACGATGGCCAGGTCGCGGGCTTCCTCGGTGGAGAAGTTGCCGGTAATGCTGGCGCGGCCGCCGCTGATCTTCTCCTGGATGGTCGGGGCGGAATAGACCTTGCCGTCAAGCACGATGGCCAGGCGTTTCTTCACGTTCTCGCCGGTGACGCGCTCGAACTGGCGCGCGCCGCTCGGGGTGAAGGACAGGCCCACGTAAGCCCGGTTGGAATTGTCGAAATTGGCCCGGGCGTCGGAAATGGTCTCGCCGGTCATGACCGCGTCGGCACGCAACACGATGGGCCGTTCGAGATAGGAGCCGTCGGGATTGCGGTGGCGCAACACGGAGAGCTCGTCGCCGGGCGGCAGCAGGCCCTTTTGCGCCTTGTCCAGGTCGGCGTTGTCGTCCACGACCTTGAATTCCAGGTGGGCGGTCTTGCCGATGAGCTTGATGGCCCGTTCGGGGTCGTGCAGGCCGGGCAGCTGGATCTGGATGCGGTTGTCGGACTGCTTGCGGATGTCGGGCTCGGCCACGCCGAATTCGTCGATGCGGTTGCGGATGGTCTTGACGGCCTGGTCCACGGTGAGCTTGGCCTGCTCGGCGGCGTAGCGCGGCGTGAACGAAAGCTTGTAGGAGTAACGGCCATCCTTGTCGCTCTCCACGTTGTCGACGGTGAGCACGCTGAAATGCTTGGCCAGCATGTCGTCGAAGGCCTGGCGCTTGTCGGCGCTGGCCAGGACGAGCTCCAGGTGCTTGCCGTCGGCCGTGGACTGGGGCCGCAGCACGGCAATGCCGTCCTCCTTGGCCTGGTCGCGGATGTCGCGGCCCATCTGACTCAGGGAGTTGGCCAGGGCCTTGTCCACATCGACGCCGAGCGTCAGGTGGATGCCCCCCTTGAGGTCGAGGCCGAGACTGATGACGTCGTCGGGCAGAAATTTGCCGAGAAAGCTCTGTTTGACCGTCCCAAGGGAGGGCAACGTGTAGATCAGGCCCAAAAAGGCCACAAGACCGATGACGGCCAATCGCCAGCGCAGATTTCCAGACATGGACCAGGCTCTCCTTGGGAGGATTGCGCGTCGGGGGAGACGTCAAAACGAAGGGCTGCCGGGGCAGCCCTTCGCCATGCACCGGGCCGAAAGACGCCCGATACGTTTATTCCTTTTCCTTGGCCTTGGCCTTGGGTTCGGCCTTTGCCGGGGCAGCGGCGGCGTCGCCGGGGCCGGAAACGTAGTTGCGGTTGATCTCGATATTCAGATCCTTGGCGATCTCCACGGTGAGCTTGTCGCCGTGCACTTCCATGATCCGTCCGTAGATGCCGCCGCCGGAGAGGATGTAGTCCCCGCGCTTGAGGGAGGACAGGTATTCCTTGTGCTGCTTGGCTTTCTTCTGCTGGGGGCGAATGAGCAGAAAATAGAAGATGGCGAACATCAGGATCAGCGGCAAAAATGCGGTGATGGGATTGCCTCCCGCCTCGCCGCCGGCGGGGGCGGCGCCCATGGCATGCGCCAGGCTCGGAAAAAACATGCTGCCTCCAGGTGGTGTTTTACGCCCTTCCCCCGTTGCGACGGAAACACGCGAGGTTTCCGGAGGGGGCGGACCGCAAGGGCTCTTGCGGCAACTAGCCATGGTCCAAAAAAGCCGCCGCGTCAAGGTTTATCCGTTTCCGACCGGGCGCTTGCCCCCTCCCCCGCCACTGGCTGCAGGCCAGGGCGTGCATTCCCTGGCCGGGGCGAAGCCCGCGGCGAACGCGGCGCGCAGATCAGGGAACGCAACGCGGTTGCGGGGGCTTACGGCGCGCCCCTGGGGGCAGGCGGCGTCGTGAAAGCGGCGCGAGGCCGCGTTGCCGACATACGGCCGCGCAGGCGGCGGCAGCGCAAGCAGGCGCGGCCAGAAGCCTCGGCCCGCGGCCATGGCCTGACGCTCGGCGGCGAGCAGGCGGTCGTCAAGGGCCGGGGACAGGTCGCGGTGCCAGAAAACGAAGGCCATGCCGTCCGCAACGAGCGCCTCGGCCACGGATGCGCCGTCCGGAAGGACGAAATCGCCAAGGACGCGGCCG
>DQED01000287.1:0-6633 GCA_003525525.1 Desulfovibrio sp. | reverse complement strand
GCGCCGCTCGAGCGCGGCCTTGGCTTGTGCGGCGAAATACTGGGCCGGGGCGTTGCCATGGGCGGTTTCCGGGGCGTCAATGCCGGCCAGGCGCACGGTGCGCCCGTCGGCCAGGCGGCAGGTGTCGCCGTCGAAGACCTGCGCCACGCGCACCGTCTCGCCGCCTCCTGCCCGGGCGAGTCCCGGCGCGAGCAGGCAGGCGCAAAGCAGCGCCACGAAAAACCGGCCGCCGCGAAGCCCGCGGCGGCCGGTTGCGAAAAGGCGTCGGCGCATCGTGTCAGCTGATGGCGCCGGGAATGAAGCCGATCTTGTCCACCGCGTCCTTGATGGCGTCGGCAGGCGCTTCGCCGTCGAAGGTGGCTTCGCCCTTTTCCAGGTTGACGCTGACGTTGGACAGGCCCGGGACCTCGGACAGGGCCTTGGTCACGGACGCGACGCATTTGGGGCAGTGCATGCCCTCGACTTTCAGGGTTGTCATGCGACCTCCTCGGACTGGCTGGCGATGTAGGCCATGGCCTGGCCGAAATCGAGCGTTCCGGCATAGATGGCCCGCCCGGTGATCACGCCTTGGAGCCCTTTCTTGGAATACGGGAACAGGGTTTCGACATCGGACAGGGTCGCCACGCCGCCGGCCAGGACCACGGGCAGGTCGGTAAGCGCCAGCAGGCGCGTAAGCGCTGCGGTGTTGACGCCGGTCTGCATGCCGTCGCGGCTGATGTCGGTATAGACGATGAAGGCGGCCCCCTGCTTCTTGAGCCGGGGCAGCACGTCCTCGACGGTCAGCCCCGCGTCCTCGACCCATCCCTTGACTTTAAGGCGGCCGTCCACGGCGTCAAGGGAGACGCCCACCCGTCCGGGATGAGCGGCGCAGATGGCGGCGAAGGCCTCGGGATCGGCCAGGGCCAGGGTGCCGATGATGAGCCGGCGCACCCCGGCTTCGAGGTACGCGGCGGCCGTGGCCGCGTCGCGGATGCCGCCGCCGAGCTGCACCGGGATGGACACGCCGGCGCAGATGTCTTTGATCAGCTCGAAATTGCGCGGCACGCCGCTAAACGCCCCGTCGAGATCGACGATGTGCAGCCACAGCGCGCCAAGGTCGGCCCAATGCCGGGCCATGGCCACGGGATCGGGCGAAAAGACCGTCACTTCCTCGGCCAGGCCTTGCCTTAAGCGCACGCACTGGCCGTCCTTGATGTCGACCGCCGGGAATACGATCACAACCCGAGCTCCGCAAGGCCCTTGCGGAGGCCTTCCTGGGCCAGTTCGATGGCCGAGAGCCAGCGGCCGTTTCGGGCGACGAACTGCTTGGCATTGAGGATATTGTCCGTCAGCGACTGCTGGGTTTCATCGAAGTGGAACTTCTTGACGATGCCGCCGGTGCGGACGTCGAGGAGCGTAAGGCAAAGGTCCACGCTGGCCGGCTTTGTCGCGCCGGCTTCGCCGCCTTCGCGCTCGCGCCAGTCCATGACCTGGGGCACCAGCACGAAGTCCGCGCCGGCGCATTTGCCCACGTTTTGCCAGTAGCGCATGGTGGCGAGCCGGCCCGACTCCTCGCCGCGCGGCGCGCTGCGGGAGCAGTCGAGCCCCATGCGAGCCGGCAGGACGTTCTGCTTGGAACCGGCCAGGTCCGAGGCCAGGGCGGCGTCGAGGTGCACCGGCACGACCTCGGGGACGTTGCTGTTGGCGGGCAGGTAGCCCGCGAGCAGGTCGGCGTCGGTGGCCGGGATGGTGAAGGGGGCCACGACAAAGGTCTTGCCCAGGAAAGCCACGGCCGAAGTGGCGGCGTCGCCCGCAACAGGGGCCTTGGCCGCCGTCGGCGCGGTACGGCGCACGCAGCCCGTCGACAGGAACGCGGTCGCCGCGATGGCGGCGGCAAGAAGCAGCAATGATTTCTTTCGCATCAGTCCAGGCTCCCCTTGGTGCTCGGCACCCTGGCTCCCTCCACGGCCGTGGCGCGGCGCAGGGCCAATCCCAACGCCTTGAAGGCCGCTTCGACCAGATGATGGCCGTTTTGTCCGTATTCGTAGTGAATGTGCAGGTTGGCGCGGGCGCTGTGGCAAAACGACTTGAAGAATTCCCGCCAGACGTCCTTTTCCTCGCCGGCGATGACCGGGGGCAGCACGTTTTCGCGATAGACGAGATAGGCCCGGCCCGAGAGATCCACCACCACCTCGCACAGCGCCTCGTCCATGGGCACCTTGGCCATGCCCACGCGGGCGATGCCCGCCCGGTCGCCGAGCGCCTGGCGGAAGGCCTCGCCGAGGCAGATGGCCACGTCCTCCAGGGAATGGTGGGCGTCGACCTCGAGGTCGCCCCGACAGGTGAGCTTGAGGTCGAAACCGGCCCAGAAAGCCAGCAGATTGAGCATGTGGTCGGCGAATCCGTAGCCGGTGTCCACCGCCGCCGCGCCCGAGCCGTCCAGCCCGAGCTCCACGGCCACGCGGGTTTCCCCGGTTTCGCGCGAATACGCCCCGAAACGTTCGTTCATGACGCTCCCCGATCGCCCTTTCCGGCGTTCGGCCTGATCGTTGCCCGTTTTGCGCCCCGGCGCGCTTTCCCCTCACGCACATGACGGGAACGCCGCAGCCGTGTGCCTCGCGCCCCCTGGGTGGCTGCGCCCGATCAGGCGTGCGAGGCGTCCTTGCCGGCGGGCGCGGAAACGGCCGGCTTGGCCGCGGCCGTTTCCACGGTCGCGGTCGTATCCACGGTCGCGGCGGTTTCAACGGCCTTTTCGGGGTAGAGTTCCTTCTTGGCCTCGGCCTGGCGCTGCTCACGGTCGGCCCGGTCCACCTCGGCTTCCAGGGTGGATTTGACGTCCGTGCTCATGCGGCGGAATTCCGCCATGCCCTTGCCGAGGGTGCGCATGATATCGGGCAGCTTGGAGGGGCCGATGACGATCAGGGCCACCACCAGGATGACCAGAAGCTCCGTGGAACCGATGCCGAACATGATGCAACTCGCTTATTTCCAGCGTCAGCCGGGGTTTCGGGCAAGAGGTTCATTCCCACTCGATGGTGCTTGGCGGCTTGGAGGACACGTCGAACACCACGCGATTGACGCCCTTGACTTCGTTGATGATGCGGTTGGACATGGCGGCCACGAGCTCCGAGGGCAGGCGGGACCAGTCCGCGGTCATGGCGTCCAGGCTGTCCACCACCCGGATGGCTGCCACGTTCTCGTACGTGCGGCCGTCGCCCATGACCCCGACGGTCTTGAGCGGCAGCAAAACGGCGAACCCCTGCCAGACCTTGCGATACCAGCCCGAGGCCTGGAGTTCGTTCTGCACGATCTTATCCGTTCGCCGTAAAATCTCAAGACGTTCCTCGGTAACTTCGCCGATGATGCGGATGGCGAGCCCCGGCCCGGGGAAGGGATGCCGCCAGATGATGAAGTCCGGCATGCCGAGCTCCACGGCCACCTTGCGCACCTCGTCCTTGAAAAGCTCCCGCAACGGCTCGATCAGCGTGAGCTTCATATGCTCGGGGAGCCCGCCCACGTTGTGATGACTCTTGATGACCGCCGAGGGGCCCTTGAAGGACACGGACTCGATGACGTCGGGGTACAGCGTGCCCTGGGCCAGATACTTGACCTTGGGCAGTTTCGCCGCCTCGACCTCGAAGACCTCGATGAAGGTCGTGCCGATGATCTTGCGCTTTTGCTCGGGGTCGGTCACGCCGGCCAGGCGGTCGAGGAACAGCTTGGACGCATTGATGTAATGGAGGTTCAGGTCGAAGTGCTCGCGCAGGTAGGCGGCCACCTCCTCGCCCTCGCCCAGGCGCAGCAGGCCGTTGTCCACGAAGATGCAGTGGAGCTTCTTGCCGATGGCCTTGTGCAGCATGACGGCCACGACCGTGGAGTCCACGCCGCCGGAGAGTGCGCAGACGACTTCGTCCTCGCCGACCTTTTCGCGCAGCTTGGCAAGCTCCGTCTCGACGAAGCCGGCCATGGTCCAGCCCGGGGTCAGGCCGGCGATGCCGAACAGGAAATTGTGCAGGATGCGTTCGCCGTCCTCGGTGTGGGCCACCTCGGGGTGGAACTGCAGGGCGTACATGCGGCGCCCGACATTGGCCAGGGCGGCGATGTCCACGTTTTTCGTGCGCGCGGCCACGACGAAGCCGTCCGGCGGCGCAACGACCTTGTCGCCGTGGGACATCCAGACCGTGCGCGAGCCGCCGTCGGGCAGGCCCGCGAAAAGCGGCACGTCGGCCAGGACCGTGAGCTCCGCCCGGCCGTATTCCCGGTCCGTGGAGGCCGCGACCGCCCCGCCGGGCTGGTGATGGGCCAGCAGCTGCATGCCGTAGCAGATGCAAAGCGTGGGCAGTCCCAGGTCGAACACGGCCGGGTCGAAGGGCGGCGCGTCCGCGTCGGTGACGCTCGAGGGGCCGCCGGAAAGGATCACGGCCTTGGGACGCATGGCCGCGACTTCCTTGGCCGTGACGGTGCAGGGATGGATTTCGGAATACACGCCGGCTTCGCGCACGCGGCGGGCGATGAGCTGGGTGTACTGGGACCCGAAGTCCAGGATGACGACGGTGTCTGTGGCGGACATGCTAGTAGGTCTCCACGCGGTAGTTGGGGGCTTCCTTGGTGATGATGACGTCGTGGACATGGCTTTCGCGCAGGCCGGCCGGGGAAATGCGCACGAACCGCGACTTTTCCTGCAACTCCCCGATGGTGGCGCAGCCGCAGTAGCCCATGCCGGAGCGCAGGCCGCCGACGAGCTGGTAGAGGCTCTCGGTGACCGGGCCCTTGAACGGCACCCGGCCGACGATGCCTTCGGGCACGAGCTTTTTGGATTTTTCCTGGAAGTAGCGGTCGGAACTGCCCTCGCGCATGGCGTCGATGGAGCCCATGCCGCGGTAGATCTTGTAGGTGCGGCCCTGGTAGAGCACGGTTTCGCCCGGGCTTTCCTCGGTGCCGGCGAAAAGGCCGCCCATCATGACCGTGTCGCCGCCCGCGGCGATGGCCTTGACGATGTCGCCCGAGAACTTGACGCCGCCGTCGGCGATGAGCCGCTTGCCGGCTTCGCGGCAGGCGCGGGAGGCTTCCATGATGGCCGTGATCTGCGGCACGCCGACGCCCGCGACCACGCGGGTGGTGCAGATCGAGCCCGGCCCGATGCCGACCTTGACCGCGTCGGCCCCGGCGGCAATGAGCGCCTTGGCCCCTTCGTAGGTGCCGACGTTGCCGGCCACGAGCTGGCTGTCCGGATGGGCGGCCTTGATGGCGCGGATGGCGTCGAGGATGTTGCGGGAGTGGCCGTGGGCGGAATCGAGGACCAGGAAGTCGGCCCCGGCGGCGAGCAGCGCCTCGGCCCGCTCGTCGCGGTCGGAACCGACGCCGATGGCCGCGCCCACGCGCAGCCGGCCGTGGCTGTCCTTGCAGGAATTGGGGTATTTGCGGATCTTTTCGATGTCCTTGATGGTGATCAGCCCGCGCAGTTTGCTGTCTTCGTCCACCACCAGCAGCTTTTCGATACGGTTTTTGTGCAGGTGGTACTTGGCTTCCTCGAGCGTGGTGCCCACAGGCACGGTCTTGAGGTTCTCCCGGGTCATCACGTCGCCGACCTTGGTCACGGAGTCCTTGACGAAGCGCACGTCGCGGTTGGTGACGATGCCGACGAGGGTGTCGCCGTCGACCACGGGCAGCCCCGAGATGCTGTATTCGCCCATGACCACCAGCGCCTGCTCCACGGTCATGTCGGGCGGCACGGTGATGGGCGAGATGATCATGCCGGATTCGGACTTCTTGACCTTCTCCACCTCGAGCCGCTGCTCGGCGATGGTCATGTTCTTGTGCACCACGCCGACCCCGCCGCTGCGGGCCAGGGAAATGGCCATGCGGGACTCGGTGACGGTATCCATGGCGGCGCTGACCAGGGGGATGTTGAGCTTGATGTCCGGGGTCAGCCACGAGGAGACGTCGGCTTCGTCCGGGAGCACTTCCGAGTAGTCCGGCAAGAGCAGCACGTCGTCGAAAGTGAGCCCGGTTTCGATGATTTTTTCCATTGCGCGAATCTCCTGGTTTTCGGAAAGGTTCTTTAGTCCAGGCCAAGATAGGCCGAGCGCACCTTGGGGTCGTTGAGCAGATCCCGGGCCGGCCCTTCCAGGGTGAGCCGTCCCGTTTCGAGCACATAGCCGCGATGGGCGATCTGCAAGGCCATCTGGGCGTTCTGTTCGACCAGAAGAACGGTGACGCCGTCCTTGTTGATCTGCTGGATGATTTCAAAGATGTTTTCCACGACGAGCGGCGCAAGGCCGAGCGAGGGCTCGTCAAGAAGCAGGAGCTTGGGCCTGGCGAGCAGCGCCCTGCCGATGGCCAGCATCTGCTGCTCGCCGCCGGAAAGGGTGCCGCCCATCTGCGCGCGCCGCTCGCGCAGCACGGGGAACAGTTCGTAGACATGCTCCTCGTCGGCCCTTACCCCCGCCTTGTCCCGGCGCAGGTACCCGCCCATGAGCAGGTTCTCCTTGACCGTGAGCCGGGGGAAGATCATGCGCCCCTCGGGCACTTGGGTTATGCCGAGCGACACGATGCGTTCCGTGGACAGCCGCGTGACATCCTGGCCCAAAAACGCGATCGCGCCGTTTTTGGGCGGGGTGACGCCGGAAATGCTCATGAGCGTGGTGGTCTTGC
>DQED01000088.1 GCA_003525525.1 Desulfovibrio sp. | reverse complement strand
CGGGCGGATGCGGGCCGTGACGGCGCTGCCGCGGCGCAGGCCCATGGCGCGCAGGTGGTCGTTGGAGAGCACCGAGACGAGCCTGTGCCCGCCCGGGGTCTCGACCTCGACCAGGGATTGCAGGTCGCCGGGGTTGATGGCCGCGATCTTGCCGGAAAAAACGTTGCGGTTGTCCTCGGTGGGATTTTTCTCCCGCTCAAGCAGGGCCAGGTCCAACGCGGCGGTGTCCTCGCCGGAGAGCTCCAGGAAGGCGGCCGTGGAATTGGCGGTCAGGTGGCCGAGGCTGCGCTGGATGGCGACGAGGGGCACGCCGCCGCGCAAGAGTTCGATGCCGCGCGAGCGGCGCAGGGTGTTGGGGTTGGCCAGGTGGCGGGGCAGGCCGCACTCGGCCGCGCGTTCGTAGAGCACCCGGCGCACGTAGCCCTGGTCCAGGGCGAACAGCGCGCCGCGCAGGGGGGCGTAGTCCGCGTCGCGCAGGATCTGCCCGAGCTCGGCGTGCAGCTCGTGGGGCATGTACACCTCGCGCCAGGTCCGGGCCTCCTCGCCGCGCCCGCCCAGGCGGACCTTGCGGGCGATGAGGTCGAAATCCTCGTCGTCGCGCACGGCGAGCACCTCGCCGAGCTTGGCGCCGGTGTGGCGCAGCATCAGAAAGACGAGGCGGCAACGGTTTCGTGACATTCGCGAACGCTTGCCCCGGGCGTTGGCCACCCATGTGGTGAAGGCTTGGTCGAGCTGGGCGAGCTGTTCCGTGGTCAGGAATTTGGTTGCAGCCGCAGACGCGCCCTCGCCGAAGGCATCTGATTCTGCTGATTTAGTTAGTGATTCCAAAATACTATCCTCTATTCCCCGTATCTGTGCGTCACGGTTACATTCCGTGACTTCGGCATTTCGTGATAAACTCCGAGGTGCAGTCCACGGGAAATCAAAAAATCAGGTGACAAGTTTCACAAAACTCGCTAAGGACTAACCTCACGTATTGCAGGCAAATCGTGATAATTTTTTGCGACGCTGTCAAGAGCCTTTTTTGAAGCGGATTTTCCCTCCCGGATGCGTTCCCCCGGGGACGGGCCGGCAAGGGCCGCAGGACGGCGCGCCAAGGACCGTGGCCATGGGAGATGGGTGAAGTGAACACGTCAAGCAGAAGGTCGAAGATCGTATGAAAAATGCAAAACGGCGCACGGGAACACTGCTTGTCGCCCTGGTCCTGGCCGGGGCCGGCGGCTTGCTGACGCTGACCGCGGGACAAGGCGCGGCCAAGGAGCAGGGGGACGAAAAGCTGCGGGCCGACATCCTCTCCATCGACGAACTGAAGCAGTTCGGGCCGCTCACCCAGCCTCCGGTCGTCTTCCTCCACGACAAGCACACGGCCGCGCTCGGCAAGCAGGCCAAGTTCTACCAGAAGGAATGCGGCACCTGCCACCTGTCGGACAAGGACGGGACCATGTTCCTGGCCTACCGGCGCGACGACGCGCCCGCCTCGGCCGACAAGATCAAGGACACCTACCACAACAACTGCATCCAGTGCCATATGGACATGTCCGCAGCGGGCGTCAAATCCGGCCCCACGGACGTGCAGTGCAAGGGCTGCCACAACGGCAAGCCCGACGTCGCCTCCAACTGGCAGCCCATCGTCGTGGACAAGCGTCTGCACTTCCGCCACGCGGCCACGCAGGCCCAGGCGGAAAACAAGTGCGGCGCCTGCCACCATATCTACGACGAGGCCGCCGGCAAGACCATCGCCGCGCCCGTGCCCGAAAAGGTGCCGGGCGCCTGCGTCTACTGCCACACCGAGTCCGGCTCCGTGGTCGCCGGCCGCAAGCCCGAAAAAATCCGGTCGCTGCGCCTGGCCGCCCACGGCGAGTGCGTGACCTGCCACCGCTCCGTGGCCGCTTCCGGCGGCAAGGACGTCGCCACGGGCCCGTCCACCTGCGCCGGCTGCCATGGGCCGCTCGACCAGAAGGCCATCGCCGAGACGTCGCTCAAAAAGGTCCCGGCCGACGCCGACCTGCGCATCAAGCGCGGCCAGCCCGATTACGCCATGATCCGCCCGGCCGCGGCCGCCAAGCCGCTTGTGGGAGCGGACGGCAAGCCGGTCAAGCCCTACGGCATGCCGCCGGTGCCGTTCGACCACAAGTACCACGAGGCCAAGAGCGAGACCTGCGTCTCCTGCCACCACGCGGCCCTGACCTCTTGCGCCGACAAATGCCACACCGTGGCCGGCTCCAAGGACGGCGGTTTCGTGACCCTGGAAGCGGCCATGCACAAGGCGGACGCGACGCAAAGCTGCGCCGGCTGCCACGCCGCGTTGCAGAAAAAGCCCGAGTGCGCCGGCTGCCACAATTCCATGAAGAAGGGTGTCGGCGACAAGGCGCAGTGCGGCTCCTGCCACGTGACGCCGAAGGACGGCCTGGACGCCGCCGTGTCGGAATTCATGGAGCGCAACGACAAGGAAGCCGCGGCCATGGCCCCGGCCCTGGCCGAGAAGCTCCTCGCCGGCAAGCGCGTGGAAACCGTGACCTTCGCCGCCTCGGACATCCCCGAAACCGTGACCATCGGCTCCCTCGCCAAGGATTACGAGGCGTCGGTGCTGCCGCACCGCAAGATCGTGCTCTCCATGGTGGCGGGCATGAAGGACAGCAAGCTCGCCGGGGCGTTCCACGCCAGCGACGCGGCCGTGTGTCAGGGCTGCCATCATAACAGCCCCGCTTCCAAGACTCCGCCGCGCTGCGGCAACTGCCACCCCGCCGTCGAAGGCACGGCCGCCTCGCCGCGTCCGGCCCTCAAGGCCGCCTATCACAACCAGTGCATGGGCTGCCATACGGCCATGGGCATCGACGGCAAGGTCGTGGACAAGGCCCCGGGGGCCAAGCCCGTGCCCAAGGCCACGGACTGCACCGGTTGCCACGCGGCAAAGAAGCAATAGCACCCCAACCAGTCGAGGTCGCGATACGATGAAACGGAGACACTTTCTGGGCCTTATGGGAGCGGCCGGGGTGAGCCTGACAACGGCCGTCACGGCCAAGGCCTCCTCCAGCGCGGATGTCGCGGGCATGCCGAACGTCGGCGGCGTCCTTTTCGACGCCAGCCGCTGCATCGGCTGCCGCAAGTGCGAGGCCGCCTGCAACCAGGTCAACGATCTGCCCAAGCCGGCAAAACCCTTTGACGACCTCACGGTGCTCGACGCCACGCGCCGCACCGACGCGAAGAGCTACACCGTGGTCAACAAATACGTGCCGAAGCCCGGCGAAAACCCGGTCTTCCGCAAGATCCAGTGCAACCACTGCATGGAGCCGGCCTGCGCCTCGGCCTGCTTCGTGAAGGCGTTCAAGAAGACCGAGACCGGCGCGGTCGTCTACGACCCCTCGGTCTGCGTCGGTTGCCGCTACTGCATGGTGGCCTGCCCCTTCAACATCCCGGCCTACGAGTACGACAAGGCGCTGTCGCCGCGCGTCATGAAATGCACGCTGTGCTACCCGCGCCTGCTCGAAGGGAAACTTCCCGGCTGCGTCGAGGCCTGCCCCAAGGAGGCCTTGCAGTTCGGCAAGCGCCGGGAGCTGCTCAACATCGCCTGGGACCGCGTCACGGCGAACCCGGACAAGTACGTGCAGCACGTCTACGGCGAGCACGAGATGGGCGGTACGAGCTGGCTCTCCATCGCGCCCAAGCCCTCCTTCGCCGCGCTCGGCATGGATGAGGGCCTGGGCACGACCTCGGCTCCCGAGCTGACGTCCGGGGCGCTCGCCGCCGTGCCGGCCGTGGCCGGCATCTGGCCGGTGCTTTTGACGGGCATCTACGCCATCAGCAAGCGCAAGGACAAAATCGCCGAGGAAGAGAAGAAGGCGGCGGTCGAGGCGGCCATCGCCAAGGCCAGCGCCGACGCCGAAGCCAAGCTGGCCGAGGAGCTCACCAAGGCCGAAGTCGCCAACAAGCGGCGCATCGAGGTCGAGGTGAAAAAGGCCCTCGAAGCGGCCGCCAAGGATTCCGAAGGCGGGGAGGACGCGTAATGTCGACGGAAAACACGAAAAACGGTTCCCTGTTCACGCCGTTCAACATCGTCGCCGGCATCATCCTGGCCGCCGGCATCGTGGTGACGATCATGCGCTTCACCATGGGCCTTGGCGCGGTGACCAACCTTTCGGACAACAACCCCTGGGGCATCTGGATCGGCTTCGACCTCCTGTGCGGCGTCGCCCTGGCCGCCGGGGGCTACACCACCTCCGCCGCCTGCTACATCTTCGGGTTCAAGCGCTTCCACGCCGCGGTGCGCCCGGCGATCCTCACGGCCTTCCTGGGCTACGCCCTGGTCGTGTTCGCGCTCAACTACGACGTCGGCCGCCCCTGGCGCCTGCCGTACCCCATCTTCTACCAGCAGGGCACGACCTCGATTCTCTTCGAAGTCGGCCTGTGCGTGTTCATCTACCTGACGGTGCTCTTCCTCGAATACCTGCCCGCCGCCCTCGAGTGGAAGGGCGGGCTGGACAAGTACCGCGGCATCCTGGTCAAGCTGACCATGGGCCTGACCATCCTCGGCGTCATCCTTTCGACCCTGCACCAGAGCTCGCTCGGCGCGCTCTACCTCATCGTCCCGTCCAAGCTGCATCCCCTCTGGTACACCCCGTACCTGCCGGTGATGTTCTTCATGTCGAGCATGTTCGCCGGCCTGTCCATGGTCGTCTTCGAGGGCACGCTCTCGCACAAGTACTTCCATCACAAGATGGACGAGGACTACAACGCCAACTACCTGGACCTGCAGTTCGCCTTCGCCAAGGGCGCGGCCTGGATCATGGCCGGCTACCTGGCCATGAAGCTGCTCGGGCTGTCCATGGACAACCGCTGGCACTACCTCTTCACGGGCTACGGCGCGTGGTGGCTGTTCGAGGTCGTCGGCTTCGTCATGCTGCCGTGCTACTGCTACGCCGTGGGCTACCGCGACCGCAACATCGGCCTCGTGCGCCTCGCCGCCCCGTGGACGGTCGTCGGCATCATGCTCAACCGCTTCGACGTGAGCCTCATTGCCTTCAACTGGCAGCTGTCGAGCGCCGAACGCTACTTCCCGAGCCTGGGCGAAATCATCATTTCGCTGTTCGTGGTCACCGTCGGCGTCCTTGTCTTCCGCTGGATCGTCACCCGCATGCCGATCTTCTACGCGCACCCGGCGTACAAAGACTCGTCCCACTAGGATGAAAGGGGAGATACGCGATGTTTAACACCCTGCAAGACCTGATGCTGCACAACAAGAGCCTTACCTATGTGCTCATGGCTGTGGTGCTCATCTGCTTCATCGGCTTCTGGCGGTTTTTGACGGGTCGCGAAGAACGCAACCGGCGCTACTAGCCCGACCGACCTCGCTAAAGGCAAGGAGAAGACCATGTATGCATTCCTGACGGGGCCGATGCTGTGGCTGTCGTTCGCCATCTTCGTCATCGGCAGCGCCTGGCGCGTCGTCAAATACGTGAGGGGCCTCGACTGGCAGCTCGACCGCGTGCCCTACGGCTACTACCGAGAGCTGGCCGTCAAGGGCGCGCTCAAATCCATCTTCCACTGGCTGACCCCCTACGGTTCGCGCAGCTGGCGCGTGAAACCCCTGTACGCGGCGGCCTTTTTCCTGTTGCACGTGGGCCTGGTCCTCGTGCCGCTGTTCCTCTTCGCCCACGTCATGCTCGTGTCCGAGCGCTTCGGCATCAGCTGGCCGACCCTGCCCGCGGGGCTGGCCGATACCCTGACCGTGCTCGCCATCGCCGCCGGGGCGTTCATCCTGCTGCGCCGCTTCGCCCTGCCGGAAGTGCGCATCATCACCACGGCCCATGACCTCTGGATCATGGCCATCAGCCTCGCGCCGCTGGTCACCGGTTTCGTGGCCGCGCATCAGGGCGGCGAGGGAAGCGGCTGGCTGCTCGCCCACATCATTACCGGCGAGATCTGGCTCATCGCCATCCCCTTCACCAAGCTCTCCCATGTGGTGCTGTTCTTCTGTTCCCGGGCCCAGATCGGTGTGGACTTCGGCGTGAAACGCGGCGGGCAGCGCGGCCGCGGCATCGTCTGGTAGAAACGGCCGACGCCACGTCGCCAAGGAGAGAATCGACATGCCTGAAGGAATCTACTGCAACAAGACGCCGATCACGACCGAGGAGGCCCTCAAGGCCCTGCTCTCGGACACCCGCGGCAAGAAATACTACGAGGAAATGGAACAGCTGGAAGTGGACCGCGAAAAGCTGTGGGCCACCGTCCAGAAGACCTTCAAATCCCGCATGCGGACCTGGCTCGACGTCTGCGCCCGCTGCGGGTTGTGCGCCGACTCCTGCTTCCTCTATCTGGTCAACGACCGCGATCCCGAGCAGGTGCCGTCCTACAAGATCCACTCCACCCTCGGCGAGATCGTCAAGCGCAAGGGCGACGTGGACAACGCCTTCATGCGTCACGCCATGGAAGTGGCCTGGTCGCGTTGCACCTGCTGCAATCGCTGCGCCATGTACTGCCCCCACGGCATCGACATCGGCATCATGATGGGCTATCTGCGCGGCCTGCTCTATTCGCAGGGCTTCGTGCCCTGGGAGCTCAAGATCGGGGCCGGCATGCACCGCGTCTACCGCGCCCAGATGGACGTGACCACCGAGGACTGGGTCGAGACGTGCGAATGGATGGCCGAGGAGCAGCAGGACGACTGGCCGGGCCTCGAGATTCCCGTGGACAAGGAAGACGCGGACATCATGTACACCTGCAATGCCCGCGAGCCGAAGCACTATCCCGAGGACCTGGCCGAGGCGGCCATCCTGTTCCACATCGCCGGGGAGAACTGGACCGTTCCCTCCGAGGGCTGGGAGCAGACGAGCCTGTCCATGTTCGCCGGCGACTGGGAAGCCTGCAAGCTGCAGGTGGAAAACGTCTACGCCGCCATCGAGCGCCTGCGCCCCAAGCGCGTCATCGGCACGGAATGCGGCCACGCCCACCGCGCCACGGTCATCGAGGGCCCGTACTGGGCCGGTCGTCCCGACGGCCAGCCGCCCGCGCCCTACATCCACTACGTGCAGTGGGTGGCCGAGGCCCTGCGCACCGGCAAGCTCAAGATCGACCCGACCAAGCGCATCAAGCAGCCCGTCACCTACCAGGACTCCTGCAACTACATCCGCAACTGGGGCCTGGCAGAGACCGCCCGCGAGATCCTTTCCTACCTCGTGGAACCCGGCTACCTGCGCGAGATGACGCCCAACAAGGAGCACAACTACTGCTGCGGCGGCGGCGGCGGCTTCAACGGCATCGGCAAGTTCCGTCCCCAGCGCAACAAGGCGCTTCTCACCAAGCGCGACCAGATCCTTTCCACCGGGGCCAAGCTCGTCATCGCGCCCTGCCACAACTGCTGGGACGCCATCCGCGACCTCGAGGAAGAGTACGAGATCGGCATCGACTGGTCTTTCCTCAAGCCGTTGCTTATCAAGATGGTCATCGTGCCGGAGCATTTGAAGCCCAAGGACGAGGAATAGGGCGGGCGCTTGTGCCCTTGCGGCAAGACACCTCTCACGCAGCTAACGCGATCACGTACCAGGGGGGTCCGGAATGTTTGGGAAAATAGTGTTTGCGACTTCGGGAGCGCCGGATTGCGACAGCGCCGCCCGCGTGGCTTTCGACATGGCGGGCCGTTACGGCTCGGAAATCATCGTCTTCCACTGCCTGGGCATCCCGGGCAAGGGCGACAGCAACACGGTCCTCGACGTGCGCACGGGCGAGGAAGTGGACGCCGACGAGGAATACCTGGAGGGCGTGCGCGAGGAACTGCGCACCACCTACGCCATCCAGCTCACGGGCTGCAAAAACGCCCGCATCGAGATCGCCGTGGGCAATCCGTCGCGGGAAGTGCTGCGCATCGCGCGCAAGGAGGACGCGGACCTCGTCGTCATGGGCGCGCGCGGCGCGGGCATGGAGGTCGGCGGCTTCTACAAGCGCGGCGTCATCGGCGGCACCCACGAAAAGGTGGCCAAGGCCGCCCGTTGTCCGGTGCTGACCGTTGCCCGGCCGGCCGCTTCCTTCTGGGGCGGCTTCTCCAACATCGTCTTCGCCACCGACTTCTCCAAGGCGTCGGAATCGGCCTTCCAGCTGGCTGCGACCATCGCCAAGGACGTGGGCGGCGATTTGCACCTGTTCCACTGCCTGGACCTCGACCGCCTGCAGTCGGCCATCGCGCTGACCCAGGAGGGCATCGAGGGCCGGCTGGCCGAGGCCCGGCGCAAGATCCAGGTTTCCTACGCGTCCAAGCTCGGCGACCTGGCCAAGCGCACCACCGTTGAGGTCTGGGAAGGATCGCCCTATGTGGAGATCGTCAAGTTCGCGCGCGAGCGGCAGGCCGACCTGATCGTCATGGCCCACCACACCCGCGAGCTCGATCCCGACGAGCGGCCTTTCGGCAGCACCCTGGAACAGGTCCTGGTGCGGGCCACGTGTCCCGTGATCAGCATCAACCGGCCGGACAAGCTCCCGGCGACGGCGGATGCCTAGCGCGATCCCCGCATCTGCCCCTCCACGCAAAGGAGAAGTGGAACCATGAGCAAGAAAACCATTCTGACCGTGGATGACGATCCCAATATCCGCGACTACCTGGAAGCCGTCTTCACCGACCACGGCTACGAGGTGGTCACCGCGGAAAACGGCGACAAGGCCATGGAGCTGCTCGCGACCATGCGTCCGGACCTCATCACCCTGGACGTGGAGATGCCCGACAAGACCGGCCCCTGGGTCAGCCGGGCCATCCAGAAAAACAGCGCCCTGGCCACCATCCCCATCGTGGTCATCACCGGGCACAGCGAGCTGCAATACATCATCCCCAAGGCGGCGGCCTTTCTGGCCAAACCCTTCGAGGCCGACGAAGTCGTGCGCGTGGTGCGCGGCATCCTCGGCGAATAACCCGGCCCGGGGGAGGCCGCCCTGGCGCGGCCTCCCCCAAACATTCGGCCGGCCCGACACGACGAGGCGATGCTGTCATGAGCGAGACCTTGCTGCTCGTCGACGACGAGGAAGACATCCGCCGGTTTCTGGGGCTTTTTCTTGCCGACCTCGGCTACGTCGTCCACGCCGCGGCCAACGGCGAGGAAGCCCTGGCCGTGCTCGACGAGGTCGATCCCGCCATCGTGCTCACGGACATCAAGATGCCCGTCATGGACGGCCTGGAGCTGCTCAAACGCATCAAGGCCAAGAGCCCCGATATCGAAGTGGTCATGATCTCCGGCCACGGCGACATGGACCTGGCCATCAGTTGCCTGCAAAACGACGCCGCGGACTTCGTCACCAAGCCCATCAACCACGACATCCTCGACGCGGCCCTCAAGCGCATCGACGAAAAGCTCGCCATGCGCCGGGAGCTGCGCCAGTACACGCAGAATCTCGAAAAGCTCGTACGCGAGAAGTCCAGCCGCGTGGTGGAGCTCGAACGCCAGCTTGCCGCCGGGCAGATGGCCGAGACCATGTGCCAGGCCATCTCCGGGCTCTCGGCCGACCTCGGCGAGGGCACGGGCTATTTCAACGAAATGCCCTGCTTCGTGGCCGTGCACAACGCCTCCCTCGAGGTCGTGGCCACAAACCAGCTCTACAAGGACCGCCTGGGCGACATGGTCGGCCGCCACAGCTGGGAGGTCTATGCCGGCCAGGCCCTGCGCGGTTTCGACGGCCCCATCTGGAAGACGTTCGAAACCGGCAAGGGCCAGCGCTGCCGCGAGACCATGCTGTGCAAGAACGGCAACGAGTTGCCGGTCATGGTCCACACCTCGCCCATCGCCGCCACCAACGGCAAGGTGGAGCTCGTGCTCGAGATGGCCGTGGACGTGAGCGAAATCAAGCGGCTCCAGGAAGAACTGCGCGTCACCCAGCAGAAATACATGGATCTTTTCGACGCCACGCCCTGCTACATCGCCGTGCGCGACAGGGAAGGCACGGTGGTCGCCAACAACCACCGTTTCGTCGAGGACTTCGGCGAGGGCGTGGGCCGGGCCTGCCACGACGTCTTCGCGCACCGCAGCGAACCCTGCCCGGACTGCCCGGCCGCACTGACCTTCGCCGACGGCGAACCGCATTACCACGAGACGGTGGTCACCACGCGCGACGGCCGCCAGCGCAACGTGCTCATCTCCACGGCCGCCATCCGCAACGCCGCGGGCGAAGTGGTCGAGGTCATGGAAATGTCCGCCGACATCACGAGCATCCGCGAACTGCAAAGCCACCTGACCTCGCTCGGGCTCATGCTCGGCTCCATCTCCCACGGGGTCAAGGGCATGCTCACGGCGCTCGAAGGCGCGGTCTACCGCGTGGAATCGGGCCTGCGGCGCGGCGACATCTCCCGGTCCCAGGCCGCGGCCGAGGCCGTGCGCACCCTTGTCGGCCGGGTGCGCGCGCTCGTGCTCAACGTCCTTTACTACGCCAAGTCCCGGGAACTGGCCCCGGAAACCGTGGATGTGGCCGCCTTCGCCACGTCCATGGCCCAGACCGTGGCTCCCAAGGCCGCGCGGGAAGGCGTGCTCCTCGAGACCTCCATCGGCGCGGATCTGGGCGAAATGGCCGTGGACGCCGTCAACCTCCAGGCCGCCCTGGTCAACATCCTGGAAAACGCCGTGGACGCCTGCGTGGCCGACACGGCCAAGCCAGCGCACCGCATCGCCTTTCGCATCTCGCGCGAGGGCCGCACCCTCGTCTTCGACATCGAGGACAACGGCATGGGCATGGACCAGGAGACGCGCGAAAAAGCCTTTACGCTCTTTTTTTCCTCCAAGGGCCTGCGCGGCACGGGGCTTGGGCTTTTCATCGCCAACGACATGGTGGTCAAGCACGGCGGTTCCATCGCCCTGACTTCCGAACCCGGCGTCGGCACGCACTTCTCGGTGCGCATCCCCGAGACGTCTCCCGCGCCTGTGGAAGCCGTACGCGAAGCGTCGGCCTCTTGAGATCGTCCCGGAAAGGGTGTTATGCGGCGTGTATGAGCGCCGAACCGGACTCTCCCCACGTCGACCCGGGCCTTGACGACGCCGTTTCCCTGCTCCTGGCCATGCCGGACCGGGAACGGCTTTTGCGCTGCATCATCGGCCTGTTGCGCCGCGTTACGGGCTGCGCCGCCGTCGGCGTGCGCCTGGCCCGGGGCGAGGACTATCCCTATTATACGACAGAGGGGTTTTCCGACGCGTTCGTGCTGGCGGAGTCCTCGCTCTGCGTCCGGGACGGGGCCGGGGAGCCCGTGCGGGACGCGGGGGGCCGGGCCGAACTCGCCTGCATGTGCGGCCGGGTGTTGCGCGGCCAAACAGACCCTGCCTTGCCGTTTTTCACGCCCGGTGGCTCGTTTTACACCGGTGCGACCAGCGACCTTCTGGCCCGGGCCCAAGCCGAGGGCTCCCTGGGCGTCACGCGCAACCGCTGCAACAGCGCCGGATTCGAGACCGTGGCCCTGGTCCCCCTGCGGGCCGAAGGGCGGGTACTGGGCCTTTTGCAGCTTAACGACCCGCGTCGGGACCGGCTGGATGCCGCAGGCGTGGCCGCCCTGGAGCGGCTGGCCGCGGGCGTGGCCATGGCCCTTTCCCGCCAGGAGACGGGACAGGCGCTGGCCGAGGCCGAGGCGCGCTATCGGGCCATCTTCTTCGCCAACGTCGCGGTCAAGCTCCTGATCGATCCGGACACGGGCCGCATCGTGGAGGCCAACCCGGCGGCGTGCGCCTTTTACGGCTATGCGCCGGACGTGCTGCGCGGCCTCTCCATTTGGGACATCAATGTGCTCGGTCCCGAAAAGACCCGCGAGGAAATGCGTACGGCCAAGGAGGAGGGGAGGCGTTTTTTCCGCTTCACCCACCGCCTGGCGGACGGAACGCTACGGGAGGTGGAGGTGTATTCGGGGCCGGTGGAGTTTGCCGGGCGCACGCTGCTTTTTTCCATCGTCCACGACGTGACCGAGCGGGTGCGCGCCGAGCAGGCCCGGGAGCGGGTGGAGCAGATGCTGCGCCATGATCTGCGCTCGCCGCTGTCCGGGATCGTCGGTCTGGCCGCGCACCTGACCGATGCCGGCCTGTGCCCAGACGGCGCGGAAATGGCCGGGGTGATCCGCGAGACCGCGGAACGGCTTTATTCCATGGTGGAGCGCAATCTCGACCTGCTCAAGATCGAGCAGGGTCGCTATGTGCTTTCCCCTTCGCCGGTGCCGTTGGCCGCGCTTCTGCTGCGCCTGGGGCGGGAATACGCCGCACAGGCCCGGGAACGGCGGGTGGCGCTGCGCATCGTCGGCCCGGGCTGCGACGCGCCGGCCGACGATCTCGTCGTTTCCGGCGAGTCCACGCTGTTGGCCGCCATGCTCGCGAACCTCTTCGCCAACGCCCTGGAGGCCGCGCCGGCCGGCAGCGAGGTGCGCGCCGTCCTGTACGTCGCGGCGGGCGAGGTGCGCATCGTCCTGCACAACCTGGGCGCGGTGCCCGAGGACATCCGCCCACGCTTCTTCACGAAATACGCCACCAGCGGCAAGAAGGACGGCACCGGGCTCGGCGCCTACCTGGCCCGGACCGTGGCCCGGCTGCACGGCGGGGACATCGACATGGAAACCGACGACGTCGCCGGCACCACCCTGATCGTGCGTCTGCCCCTGGCCAGGGGCGCGGTCGCGGCTCAATCCGCCTGATCGTCGAGCGCGGCCAACAGGCCGTCCATGTCCGCGACCACACCCATATCCATGCAGCTTCCGGTCGTGTCCGGAGCCGGCCGCCCCGTGGCCGCGAGGATGGCCGCGTCGGCCAGGGCCAGTTCCCTGGCGATGTCCGGGGCGTGCAGGTAGGGCAGGCGCGCCCCGGTCATGGCCAGCGTCTCGAAATTGCTCGCTTCCATCGCCTGCTCCTGCTGGCGGGCGCGGCGCAGCTGGGCCGCGAGCCGGCCCCGGCGCGCCATGAG
>DQED01000262.1 GCA_003525525.1 Desulfovibrio sp. | reverse complement strand
GCCCGCGGCCATGAGCGCCGGGGTGATGATGAAGCCGCCGCCCGCGCCGATGCAGCCCGTGATCAGGCCCGCGGCTAGGCCCACGGCGATGGAGACGAAAAATATCTGGGTGGTGTAGAACGCCGGCCCGTACGCCGTCTTGCTGCCGATGAAGTCTCCCGCCTCGACAAAGGACACCGCCAGGATGGGCAGGGCCAGAATCATGAGGATAAGGAGCTTTTTCCTGTTCTTGATGATGGACGTGGACACTTCAAGGTCCCACTGGGCATGCGCGACCGACGCCGCTTTCAGGAACTCAAAAACTTGCCTGCCGAACCCCATTTTCACTTCCTCCATGTTTGCGTAGCGCTTCCCCGGCCCGACCGCACGGCGTCGCGCCGAGCCGGTCAAAACCCCTTTTCCCTTGCCGCCCCTGTCCCGTCAGCCGTTGCCGTCCCGAGGCCGCAACACTTCGCGCACCGTGCTTTTGAGGCGCTCGAAATCGCCGCCCTTCTCCACCCTGGCCACGCCGCCCTGCCCCGCCTCGAAACCGGCGAAGCCGTGCAGCACCACAGGCACCTGGGGAAAGGCCCGCTCCAGTTGCGGCACAAGGGCCGAGCCGTCGGGACCGCCCATCTCGGCGTCGAGCACGAGAATATCCACTTTCTCCGCCAGGGACAGGTGCGACAGGACTTCGGCGCCGGAGCCCGCCGTCAACACGGCGTAGCCCTCGCGACCGAATTCCCGGCGCAGAAGCTCCCGGATGTTGGCGTTTCTCTCGGCGATGACCAGCGTTGCCCTTGGACGATCCACCACGGTCTCCTGACAAGGTTTGCCCTTGCCATCGCAACTCCCGTGCCAGGAAACCGCGCCGACAGCACCGTGGCAACACGCGGATATCACATGGGAAAAAACGAACTTGCAAGAAAACCCGACATCTTCACGCCCTTAGGAGATGTCAGCATTTTTTACAGTGCGTAAAAACGGAAAGGCGGCAGTGGGGAATCAGTCGGCCTGGCGCACGCGGGACTCGATGCGCAGGCCGTATTTTTCGATCTTGGCCAGAAGCGTGGGGCGCGAGAGCCCGAGCAGGCGCGCGGCCTGGCTGCGGTTGCCGCCCGTGGCCGTCAGGGCCTCGCGGATGACCTGCTGGCCGAAACGGTCCATCAGGTCTTCGAACAGGCTTTCCCGGCCCGAGGCCAGCTCGCGGCGGATAAGAAGCGACACGCTTTCCTCCGGGTCGTCGCCGGAGGCGGCTTCGCTTCGCATCGGCTCGTCCAGGGCCTTTTTCACTTCGTCGAGGCCAAGCGGCGCGCCGAGGTTGAAGATCAGCGCCTTTTTCACCGTGTTGCCGAGCTCCCGGACATTGCCCGGCCAGGGCTGGCCCTTAAGGAACTCCACGGCGGCCTCGGACGCGCCCGGGTCGGGCTGGCCCATGTCGCGGGAGAAGCGGTCGAGGAAGTAGCGCACGAGCAGCGCGATGTCGCCGGGGCGCTCGCGCAGGGGCGGCAACGACAGCGTCACCACCTTCAGGCGGTAGTAGAGGTCTTCGCGGAAAAGCCCCTGGCGCACGGCGTCTTCGAGGTCGCGGTTGGTGGCGGCGATGATGCGCACGTCCACGGGAATGACCTGCCGCCCGCCCAGGCGCTCCACGTTGCGCTCCTGGAGCAGGCGCAGCAGCTTGGCCTGGATGGTCAGCGGCATGTCGCCGATCTCGTCGAGAAAGACCGTGCCGTGGTTGGCCTGTTCGATCTTGCCCACCTTGCGCCCGGCCGCGCCGGTGAACGCGCCCTTTTCGTAGCCGAACAGCTCGGATTCGAGCAGGGATTCGGGAATGGCCACGCAGTTGATGACCAGGAACGGTTTTCCGGCGCGCTGGGAGTGCTGGTAGAGCGCCCGGGCCACGAGCTCCTTGCCGGTGCCGGATTCGCCGCGCACGAGCACGGTGGCGTCGGTCGGGGCCGCGCGGCCGATGGCCTTGTAGAGCTCCTGCATGGCCGGGCTTCTGCCGACGATGGCTTCGGCAGAAGCCGCCGCGCCCTCCTCGCCCACGGCCACCCTGGCGCGCATGGCCCGGCCTGCGGCCACGGCCTTGTCGATCAGGCGCAGCGTCTCGGGGATGTCGAAGGGCTTCAAGATGTAGTCGTAGGCCCCCATCTTGGTGGCCTCGATGGCGATGTCCGTGGTGCCGAAGGCGGTCATGATGATCACGGGCAGACGCGGCTCGATCTCGCGCATGGCGGCGTAGGCCTCGAGCCCCGAAATGCCGGGCATGCGCACGTCCATGACCACCACGTCGGGCAGGGCCTCGCGCACGGCGGCGATGCCGGCCTCGCCCGAGGAGGCGGTGCGCACGTCGTAGCCCTCGGCGGCGAGCAGCCGCTCGAAGCTCATGCGCAACTGGTGGTCGTCGTCCACGATCAGGATCTGTGCCATCCCCGCTCCCCTTCGCACGGAAAAACCATGGTGAACGTCGTCCCGTCGCCGGGCGGGGACTGGATGGTGATCCAGCCGCCGTGCTCCTCGACGATGCGCTTGACGATGGGCAGCCCCAGGCCCGAACCCTCGCCCTTGGTCGTGAAAAACGGCTGGAACACGCTCTCGAACAGGGCCGGGTCCACGCCCGGGCCGCTGTCCGACACGCGCAGCGCCACGATGCGGCCGTGCGGTTCGAGCACGCCCGTCTCCTCGCGGATGCGCAGCCGCCCGCCTTCGACCATGGCCTCGCAGGCGTTGAGCACGAGGTTGACCAGGGCCTCCTTGAGCTGGTCGGGGTCGGCGCTTATTTCCGGCAAGGCCCTGGCCCGCTCCACGGTGACCGCCACGTTGTAGGATTCCAGGCGGTGTTTGAGCAGGTTAAGCGTGGTGTCGACCACGGCCGAAAGGCTCACGGGCTGGGCCGTGAGCTTGGGCGGCCGGGCGAATTCCAGGAAATTGCGCACGATGGTGTCGATGTGGCCGATCTCCTCGGCGATGACCTCGAAGTCCTCCTTCTGGGAGGGATCGAGCTTGAGGCCGCGCTCCAGGGAAA
Organism: Desulfovibrio sp.; assembly: GCA_003525525.1. Lineage (GTDB taxonomy): Bacteria > Desulfobacterota > Desulfovibrionia > Desulfovibrionales > Desulfovibrionaceae > Solidesulfovibrio. Next base: position 1,136 of record DQED01000262.1, on the reverse strand, counting down.
AAAGCCGCATCTTGACCGAGGTCAGGGGGTTGCGGATGGTATGGGCCACGCCTGCGGCCAGCCGGCCGGCCATGGCCAGCTTCTCGGACTGCATGAGGTGGCCCCGGCTCTGCTCCAGGTCCATCTGCGCCTTGTCCACGTCCTTTTCCAGATCGCGGAACTTCTGGCCGATGGCCTTGACCTCGTCGGAAAACCCGGCCAGCGGCTCCTTGCCCCGTTCGCCCCGGGCCAGGCGGCGGATGGGGTCGAGGATCTGTCCGACCAGGACATAGGCCAGGAAGAAGCCCAGGGTGGCGTTGATGAGCACGCCGACCACGGCCACGGCCATGACCATGTTCGTGCGCTCGATGTACACCTCGCCCGTCTCGCGCATGCGCGCCCGGAAGAACTCCTTGAAGCGGTCGCACAGCTCGCGGACGCCGTCGAAATCCTCGCGCACGGCCCAGTGCTGGCCCTCGGCCGCCGCCACCCGCCCCTGCTGGTAGAGGCTGACGACATTGTCCTTGGCCGCGGTGTATTCCTTGTAGGCGGCGTCGATGCCGTCGAGCAGGGTCACGGCCTCGGGCGCGTCCACCTGCTGGCGCATGCGCTCGAGCCACAGCGCAAAGGCGCGGCGGCTCTCGTCGAGCTTGACGAGCCAGGTCGGATCCTGGCTCAGATAGTAATAGGTGGCGTAGCCCTTCTGGTTGAGCAGGGCGTTTTCCAGCTCGTGGGCGGCGGTCAGGGCGGCGAGATCCTTGTCCGCCGTGGCCGTGTAGAGGTCGCGGGCCATGGCCGCGTACCAGACCATGATCACGGGCCCGGCCATGTTGACGCACAAAAGCCCCCCGAGCAGCAGGTAGACCCGGGTGCGCAGTCCCAGCCGCGCCAGGGCGGCGGAGCCGAAAAATTTCTTCACGGCGGTCATCGGCGGCGCGTCCTTGCGCCCGCGACCGGTTTTCTCCCGGCCGATTCGCGGACGCAACAGCCTCTTACCGGGGCGCGGCGGCCGTGGCAACGCCTTCGCCGACGTTTCCGGCGGCGTGGAGCGTCCGGGAACGGGCGCGCATGCGGCCCTTCGCGTTTCCGGCCTGTCGCAATACGCCGGCGCAAGGCGGCGAAGCGACGCCTAGGCGCGCAGGGCGCGCGGCGCGGCG
>DQED01000133.1:232-7181 GCA_003525525.1 Desulfovibrio sp. | reverse complement strand
CCTGGCCGCCGGCCAGTCCAACGGCAAGAAGGTGCTCGCCTACTCCACCATCTCCAACCTGGCGCTCATTATCGCCTGCGCCGGCATCAACACCCCGGCCGCCATCACCGCGGCCATCCTGCTCATCATCTTCCACGCCATCTCCAAGGCCCTGCTCTTCCTGTGCGTGGGCGCCATCGAGCAGAAGATCGGCTCGCGCGACATCGAGGACATGCGCGGTCTCTACGCCCGCATGCCCCGTACGACGATCATCACCATCATCGGCGTGCTCACCATGATGCTGCCCCCCTTCGGCATGCTCATGGCCAAGTGGATGGCCATCGAGTCCGCCCAGGGGCAGTTCCTGGTCATGATCATGCTGGCGCTCGGCTCCGGCCTCACCGTGCTCTTCTGGTGCCGCTGGGCCGGCATCCTGCTGATCTCCCCGTTCGGCAAGCCCCAGCCCGAGACCCAGGCCTGCTCCGTGCGTCTGCCGCTCGTCATCCTCGCGGCCATGGCCGTCCTCGTCAGCCTGGTTTCGCCCTTCGTCTACAACGGCCTGGTCGCCCCGGTGGTGGCCATGTACTACAAGGCCACGGCCTACGCCGTGAGCTACGGCAACCTTGAATCCGCAAGCGGCGTGTTCATCGTCTACCCGCTCTTTATCCTGCTCGGCCTCGGCTTCTACTATGCCGTGAGGCAGTCGAGGAAGGTCACCGCCGCGCAGGTGTCCGCGCCCTACATGTGCGGCGAGCAGGAAACCGTCGACGGCAAGCCCGGCTTCCTCGGGCCCCTGGGCCAGCACGTGGCCGCCGCCTCGGGCAGCTACTACCTCGAGCAGTTCTTCGGCGAGGCCGTGCTGACGAAGTGGATCAACGTCGTCGCCATGGCCGTTCTCGTGATCATGCTTTTCGGAGGCGCCCTGTGATCGCCAAAATCATTATCGCCATACTGGCCCTGGTCCTGGCCCCCATTGCGGGGGCGCTGATTTCCGGCGTGGATCGCCGGGTCACCGCCTGGTTGCAGTCCCGCTATGGGCCCCCCATCCTGCAGCCCCTTTACGACGTGTTCAAACTCCTGGGCAAGGAGCCCATGGTCACCAACACCTGGCAGGCCCTTTGCGCCTACGTCTACGTCGTCGGCGCGGCGCTTTCCGTGGTGCTGCTGTTTACCGGCTCCGACCTGCTGCTCATCTTCTTCGTCCTGACCGTGGGCGCGGTGTTCCTGGTCATGGGCGCGCTCGCCTCGCCTTCGCCCTACAGCCAGGTGGGCGGCCAGCGCGAACTGCTCCAGATGCTGGCCTACGAGCCGCTTCTCATTCTCGTCTTCGCCGCCATCGCCATGGTGACGGGCAGCTTCAAGGTGAGCGCCGTCTTCGAGCTCAAGCACCCGATGCTCTACGACATCCCGCTCATGTTCATCGTCCTGGGCTACGCCCTGACGATCAAGCTGCGCAAATCGCCCTTCGACATCTCGGCCTGCCACCACGCGCACCAGGAACTCGTGCGCGGCGTGTACACCGAGTACTCCGGCCCCTACCTGGCCATGATCGAGATCGCCCACTGGTACGAGGTCATCCTCGTCCTCGGGCTGTGCGCGCTGTTCTGGTCCACGAGCGTCGTCGGCATGGTCGTCCTGGTGGCCCTGACCTACCTGGCCGAAATCATCGTGGACAACGTCACGGCCCGCCTGACCTGGCGCTGGATGCTGCGTTCCGCCGTAGGCGTGGGCGTCGTCCTCACCATCGTCAACATGCTGTGGCTCTACGCGCAATAACGGCCGTCCGCCCAAGGAGAAACCATGTTCGGCAACATGATCAATAAAGGACGCATCAAGTCCCCGTGGGTGGTCCACTTCGACTGCGGCAGCTGCAACGGCTGCGACATCGAGGTTCTGGCCTGCCTCACGCCCATCTACGACATCGAACGCTTCGGCATCATCAACGTCGGCAACCCCAAGCACGCCGACGTGCTGCTGGTCACGGGCACCGTCAACCAGCGCAACAAACACGTGCTCAAAAACATCTACGACCAGATGCCCGGACCCAAGGCCGTCATCGCCATCGGCGCGTGCGGCTGCACGGGCGGCGTGTTCCGCGAGGCCTACAACGTGGTCGGCGGCGTGGACAAGGTCATCCCCGTGGACGTCTACGTCCCCGGCTGCCCGGCCCGCCCCGAAGCCATCATCGACGGCGTCGTGGCCGCCCTGGAAAAGGTCAAGACCCTGCTCGGCATGACCGCCTAGCCGGTCTGCCGCGTCAACGACCCAACCGGGGCGATGCCCCGCACAAGGATACGAACGTGCTCGAAACCCTTCCGCTTTCGCTCGACGCCGTGCGCGACGTCGCCAAGGAGTGCTTCGACGACGGCTGGCGGCTGGTCACCATGTCCGCCAACCAGATCGACGACGCCCACTTCGACGTCATCTACCACTACGACAAAGACCTGACCATGAAGCACTACCGGCTGACCGTGCCCAAGGAGACCGTGGTCCCGAGCATCTCGCCGGTCTACTTCGCCGCGCTGCTCGTGGAAAACGAGATCCGCGACCAGTTCGGCATCTGCTTCTCCGACATCGTGCTCGATTTCGGCGGAGCCCTGTACCTTGAAGAAGAAGTCCGCGCCATGCCTTTCTGCAAGGTCAGCGTGGCTCAAAAACAGAGCTAACGAGGGAACCTTATGGCCCGTACCATATTGCCGTTCGGACCGCAGCATCCCGTCTTGCCGGAGCCGCTGCATTTGAAGCTCACCATCGAAAACGAGACCGTCGTCGAGGCCTTGCCCACGTTGGGCTATGTCCACCGCGGCCTGGAAAAACTGTGCGAGATCCGCGACTTCAACCAGATGATCCAGATCGTCGAACGCGTCTGCGGCATCTGCTCCTGCCTGCACGCCCTGTGCTACTGCGAGGGCGTCGAACAGATCATGGGCGTCGAAGTGCCGCGCCGCGCCAAGTACCTGCGCACCATCTGGGGCGAGCTGCACCGCATGCACTCCCACCTGCTGTGGCTCGGGCTTTTCGCCGACGCCTTCGGCTTCGAGAGCCTGTTCATGCAGTTCTGGCGCATCCGTGAGCGCATCATGGACATCATGGAAGCCACCTGCGGCAACCGCGTCGTGGTTTCGGTCAACGTCATCGGCGGCGTGCGCCGTGACTTGTCCCCGGAACAGTGCCAGTGGATCGAAGAGCAGCTGGCCATCTCCGAAAAGGAGCTCAAGCAGCTCTCCGACACCATCCTCAGCGACTACACCGTCAAGAAACGCACCGTGGGCGTCGGCGTGCTCACCAAGGAGCAGGCCTACCAGCTGGGCGCGGCCGGTCCTACCCTTCGCGGCTCGGGCTGGGCGCAAGACGTGCGCCAGACCGGTTACGCCGCCTTTGGCGAACTCGGTTTCGAGCCCATCGTGGAATACGGCTGCGACTCCTACGCCCGCAGCGCCGTGCGTTTCCGCGAGACCCTCCAGTCCATCGACCTCGTGCGCCTCGCCATCGCCCGCATGCCCGCCGGCGAAACCGCGGCCGACGTCGCCGGAGCCATGGAGGACGACACGCCCAAGCCCGTGTCCGCCGGCGAACGCCGCGACATCATGCAGGCCTACAATCGCGACAAGCGCCACCGCTTCGTGACCGCACCGCCGCCCAACCTCGACCTGCCCGCCGGCCACGTGGCCGCCAAGGTCAAGGGCAAGCCCGACGGCGAGGCCGTCACCCGCGTGGAGCAGCCCCGCGGCGAACTCCTTTACTACATCAAGGGCAACGGGTCGAAGAACATGGAGCGCGTGCGCATCCGCACTCCCACCTTCGCCAATATCCCGCCGCTTCTGGCCATGTTGCCGGGGTGCGAGCTGGCCGACGTGCCGGTCATTGTGCTGTCCATCGACCCCTGCATCAGCTGCACCGAACGGTAAAAAAGGAGCTTCCTTCCATGTTCAACATGACCAAAAACGTCGTCACGAACCTGCTGACGAAAAGTTCCACCCGGCTTTATCCCATTGCCGTGCGGGGCCATTTCGAAGGGTTTCGCGGGACGCTCGTCTGCAATGTGGACGAGTGCATCTTCTGCCGCTCCTGCATGATCAAATGCCCGTCCCAGTGCATCACCGTGGACAACAAGGCCGGCACCTGGGCCTGCGACGCCATGGCCTGCGTGTACTGCGGCGTGTGCGTGGACGTCTGCCCCACGAGCTGCCTGTCCATGACCAAGGAGCACCGTCCGGTGGCCACCGAGCACCAGACGATCTTTCTTCAGGGCGTGCCCAAGAAAAAGAAAAAGGATGAAGCCGCAGCCGAATAGTTCGGCCGCTTCCGCGCAAAAAAACGCCCGCCGCCGGTTTTCCGGCGGCGGGCGTTCGTTTTTTGGGGAAAAATCCGCGCCGGCGCTCAGCGCCGCAGCCACAGATAGGCGCGCGTGGCCAGCCGGTCCAGCACCACCGCCGGATTGACCGCCAAAATGAGCGCTTCCTGGCTTTCCGCCAACAACAGATCCAGCCGCCGCGCCACGTCCGGGTCGTAGCACGACCCGAGCAGCGCCCCGAGCTCCGTGTCTCCGCGGCCGGCCAGGAACCCGGCCAACTCCCGCGACAACTCCGTCAACACCCGCTCCGCGCATGTGCGCGTCGGCCGCCCCTTGGCCGCCGTGAACCAGCCCCGGCCCGTGCGCCAGAACGCATGCAAACCGTCCAGAAGCGGCCAGGGATCGTCCTCGCCGCCGCCGGAAGCCGGCTCCGCCGTGTCCGGCCAGGCCAGCGTCATCACGAACGAACGCGAAACCAGCGTCGGGAAAAGCCGCTCCCGCTGCGGCGCAAGCAGCACGAACACGTTGCCGGGCCTGGGTTCCTCCATGGCTTTCAAGAGCGCGTTGGCCGCCTCCTCGGTCAGCCCCTGCGCCTCGGCGAGCAGAATCACCCGCTTGCCCGACCCGCGCGGCGGTTCGCCCACCAGCACGCGCACCTCGCGCATGGCGTCCACCTTGATCGATTCGGAACCGCCGTCGAAATACTGGAAATCCAAGAAGACGTTTTCCAGAATCTGCAAACACGCCGTGCAGGTTCCGCACGGCGGCACCGCGCTTTTGCAATTGAGCCGCGCCGTGAAATACAACCCCACCGCCGCGCGCTCCTCGGCCGAGCCGCCCTCCAGAATCACCGCCTGCGGCACGGCCCTGGCCAGCGCGTCCAGCCCGGTCAGCACATGCGCCTGCCTGGGCGATACGCCGAATATGGCGGCTGCGGGGGAGAGGGAAGGGGAGATGGCAGACATGGGGTTTCGCTGGGTCGTCGGTTCGTGGGTCGGTTGGGAAGTCGGTCGGTTGGTTGGTTGGGTGGGTGTGATGATGGTTGGTTGAGGGTGTGCGGTCGGGCTGGGTGGAGAAGAGCAGGGCGCTGCCCTGCAACCCGTCGGGGGGGATCATCCCCCCCGAACCCCCTGTCCGGTGCAGCCGGGTGGGAGCTCGGCTGTGGGCGGGAGTCCGTCGGCGATGCCGTCGCTGCGCTCCAGGCTCGCCGGCCAAATTCCGGCATCGCAGGCCCGTCGCCCCTTCGGGGCGAGTTTGAAGGAATTTCGCTTTGGAAGCCTCGTAAAGACAAAGACCTTAAAGAAACTTTTCTTCAAATGCGGCGAAGCGCCGCACGCCAACCACGCCTCCACCCGCTTGCCAATCCCCCGCCAAGGGGGTCCGGGGGGGATTATCCCCCCCGGCCGCCGGAGGCATCTTCCTCTTCCAGCTCTTTCTCTCTCCCCTATCCTCTAAGAATCGTCTGTTTCCGGTCGGGGCCGACGGAGAGGATGGAGCAGGTGGTTTTGAGCGACTGTTCGATGCGCGACACGTATTCGCGCGCGGCGAGCGGCAGGTCTTCCCAGGCGGTGATGCCGGAGAGGTCTTCTTCCCAGCCGGGCATGGTTTCGTAGACCGGCTCGACGTGTTCGAGCGCGCCTTCTTCCTGGGGCGGGTATTCGTGGATTTTGCCTTTGTAGCGGTAGCCGATGCAGATTTTGACTTCGTAGAGGCCGCTTAAGACGTCGAGTTTGGTCAGGGCGATATCGGTGGGGCCGGAGAGGCGGGCGGATTCGCGCAGCAGCACGAGGTCGAGCCAGCCGCAGCGGCGTTTGCGTCCGGTGGTGGCGCCGTATTCGCCGCCTTTTTCCTGGAGGTAGTCGCCGATGGTGCCGAAGAGTTCGGTGGGGAAGGGCCCCGAGCCGACGCGGGTGGTGTAGGCTTTGACCACGGCCACGACGCGCCCGAGGACATCGGGCGAGCAGCCGCTGCCGGCGGCGGCCTGTCCGGCCACGGTATTGGAGGAAGTCACGAAGGGGTAGGTGCCGTGGTCGATGTCGAGGTGGGTGCCCTGCGCGCCTTCGAAGAGCACGTCGCCGCCGGCGGCCAGGGTTTTCTGGATGACCGAGGAGACGTCGCCGAGGTAGGGCAGCAGGCGTTTGGCCACGGGGGCGATGGTTTCGGCCACGGCCCCGGGGTCCAGGGCGGGCATGTCGTAGAGCTTGGTGAAGAGCGTATTTTTTTCGATCAGCGCCTGGGCGATCTTTTTGGCCAGCAGTTCCGGGTCGGCGAAGTCGCCGGCGCGGATGCCGATGCGGGCCATCTTGTCCTCGTAGCACGGGCCGATGCCGCGGCCGGTGGTGCCGATCTTGCCGGCGCCCTTGGCAATCTCGCGCGCCTGATCGAGCGCGACGTGGTGCGGCATGATCAGCGGGCAGGCCTCGCTGAGCCGGAGGCGGCTGGCGACGTCGACGCCGGCGGCCTCGAGCATGTCCATTTCCTGCAGCAGCGCCTCCGGCGACAGCACCACGCCGTTGCCGATGTAGCAGATGACGTCGTCGCGCAGGATGCCCGACGGAATCAGGTGCAGCACGGTTTTCCTGCCCGCCACCACCAGGGTGTGGCCGGCGTTGTGCCCGCCCTGGAAGCGCACCACGCCGGCAGCCCGGTCGGTCAGCCAGTCGACGATCTTGCCCT
>DQED01000133.1:0-204 GCA_003525525.1 Desulfovibrio sp. | reverse complement strand
GGAATCCCCCATTATTGTTTACCCGAACCGGCGATCACAAGCTCGCGCAGATCCAGACTGAAGCCGGTGGCCGGACGCGCCCGGCCGAACACGCGCCCCACCTCGTCGTAGCGGCCGCCCTGCGCGATCGCATGGCTGCGCCCGTCGGTGTAGGCGGCGAAGACGATGCCGCTGTGGTAGCCGTAGCCGCGCAGTTCGGCCAGG
>DQED01000372.1:295-4934 GCA_003525525.1 Desulfovibrio sp. | reverse complement strand
GCGGGGGCGGGCCGCCCTGACCGCGCTGGCCGAGACCCTGCCGGCTTGCGGCTTGTGACGTCGGACCGGGCCGGTTCGCCCGGTCGCCTTATCTGGAGGAACCCATCATGCGGATTATGGTGCAGAAATACGGCGGCACGTCGGTCAAGGGGCTGGAGCGCATGCGCCTGGTCCTCGACCGCGTGCGCAAGTCCCACGCCCTGGGCTACAAGATGGTGGTGGCCCTTTCGGCCATGTCCGGCGAGACCAACAAGCTGCTCGCCCAGGCCAGGGATTTTTCCCCAAACCCCGACCTGGCCGAACTCGACGTGCTGGTGACCACGGGCGAACAGGTTTCCGTCGCGCTTTTCACCATGCTCGCCAAGGATGCGGGCCTGCGCGCCCGCTCGCTGCTCGGGCACCAGATTCCCATCACCACCAATTCCAATTTCACCCGGGCCCGGATCATGGAGATCGACGCGGCGCGGATCAAGGCGATGCTGGAGGACTACGACCTGCTGGTGGTCGCGGGCTTCCAGGGCGTGGACTGTCACGGCCGCGTGACGACGCTTGGCCGCGGCGGCTCCGACACCACGGGCGTGGCCCTGGCCGCCGCCCTGGATGCCGAGGTCTGCGAGATCTACACCGACGTCAACGGCGTCTACACCACCGATCCCAACCTCTGCCGCACCGCGCGCAAGCTCGACCGCATCACCTACGACGAGATGCTCGAGCTCTCCAGCCAGGGGGCCAAGGTCCTGCAGATCCGCTCTGTGGAATTTGCCAAGAAATTCAATGTGCCGGTCCGGGTCCGCTCGACCTTCAGCGACGATCCGGGCACGCTGGTCACTTCGGAGGATACGGAAATGGAAGACGTCCTGGTTTCGGGNNAAGGACCAGTGCCGCATCACGGTCAGAAACGTCATGGATCGCCCCGGCGTGGCCGCGGCCATCTTCGGCCCCATCGCCGAAGCCGGCATCATCGTGGACATGATCATCCAGAACACCGGGCGCGACGGGCGCACGGACATGACCTTCACCATTTCCCGGTCCAACCTCGATACGACCATGGCCATCCTGGACAAGCTGCGCCCGGACATCGGGGCCGAAGAGATCCAGCACGACGTGCACGTGTGCAAGGTCTCGGTCATCGGCGTCGGCATGCGCAGCCACTCTGGCGTGGCTTCGACGATGTTCACGCTGCTCAAAAAAGAGAACATCAATATCCTCATGATTTCCACTTCCGAGATTAAGATTACCTGCCTGATCGAGGAAAAGTATCTCGAACTGGCGGTGCGCACCCTGCACGACGCCTTCGGCCTGTCCGAAGCGCCGACCAAGGCCTGCGCCTAGGCGGATTTTCTTCCGCCTGCATGCAACCCGCGCCCGCGCCGCGACGGCATCCGTCGCGGCGCGGGCAACCCCAGGCCCCGGCCGCATCCTCACCAAGGCGGCCCGGCGGCGCTCCAGGACACATCATGGCACGCGTGCTTTGCTACGATACGACCCTTCGCGACGGCACCCAGGCCGAGGACATCAACCTCACCACCGAGGACAAGCTGCGCATCGCGCTCAAGCTCGACGAGCTGGGCCTGGCCTACATCGAGGGCGGCTGGCCGGGATCGAACCCCACGGACAAGCGCTTTTTCCAGGAAATCCAGAACTACAGCCTGAAGACCGCGAGCATCGCCGCCTTCGGCAGCACCCACAACCATCGCGGCACGGCCGAAGCCGATCCCAACCTCAAGGCGCTCGTGGAATCCGGCGCGCCCGTGGCCACCATATTCGGCAAGAGCTGGAACATCCACGTCACCGAGGCCCTGGGCACGACCCTGCCGCGCAACCTCGAACTCGTGGGCGATTCCCTGCGCTTCCTGCGCCAGCATTTCCGGGAGCTCTTCTTCGACGCCGAGCATTTCTTCGACGGCTACAAGGCCGACCCCGACTACGCCCTGTCGGTGCTCAGGCGCGCGCACGAGGCCGGGGCCGACGTGCTGGTCCTTTGCGACACCAACGGCGGCACCCTGCCTTCGGACTTCCGCGCCATCATGTCCGCGACCATGGCCGCCCTGTCCGAGGCGCGCTTCGGCGTCCACGCCCACAACGACTCGGGCGTGGCCGTGGCCAACTCCATCGAAGGCGTGGAGCTCGGGGCCGTGCAGGTGCAGGGCACGATCAACGGCTACGGCGAGCGCTGCGGCAACGCCAACCTCTGCTCCATCATCCCCTCGCTCATCCTCAAGCGGGGCATCGCCTGCCTGCCCGAGGGCAAGCTCGCGCTTTTAACCCCCACGGCGCATTTCGTCTCGGAGATGGTCAACCAGCAGCCGCCTTCCAACCAGCCCTACGTCGGCGGCGGGGCGTTCGCGCACAAGGGCGGCGTGCACGTTTCGGCCGTGGTGAAAAATCCGCTGACCTACGAGCACATCACGCCCGAGGCCGTGGGCAACGAGCGCCGGGTGTTGCTGTCCGACCTCTCGGGCCAGAGCAACATCCTCTACAAGGCCCGGGAATTCGGCTTCGAGCTGGACAAGAACGATCCCTTCGTGCTCGAACTCCTCACCACCATCAAGGAACGCGAGGCGCTCGGCTACGAATACACCGCGGCCGAGGCTTCCTACGAGCTGCTCCTCAACCGCGTGCTCGGCCGGGCGCGCAGTTATTTCACCGTCACGCGGTACCGGGTGCTCGACGACAACGCCTACGAGTGCATGGAGCCCCTGACCGAGGCCACGGTGATGATCAAGGTGGGCGGCCGGGTCAAGCACACCGCGGCCACGGGGCGCGGCCCCATAAACGCGCTGGACAAGTCCATCCGCAAGGCCCTGCGCGGCTTTTATCCGCGCCTGGCCGAGATGCGCCTGCTCGACTTCAAGGTCCGGGTGCTCTCCGGCACCGCCGCGGACGAGAACTGCGGCAAGGGCGGCTGCGGCACGGCCTCCCACGTGCGCGTGCTCGTGGAATCCGGCGACACCCAGAAACGCTGGGTGACGGTGGGCGTGTCGCACAACGTCATCGAGGCGAGCTTCCAGGCCATGGAGGACGCCATCAACTACAAGCTCTTCAGCGACGACAAGGAAAAGCTGACCAAGGCCCTCAGGGGATAGCGAAATCGAGGCCCGGGACCGCCGACTGCGCGGCCCGGGCCTTTCAAGGTGCGACGACAGCATGGGTCTGGTGCGATTCCTCCTGGCCATAACCGTGGTCATCAACCACACCGGGCCCCTCTACGGCCTGGTGTTCACCGACGCCTACATGGCGATCAAGATCTTCTTCATCATCTCGGGCTTCTACATGGCCCTGATCCTGTCCGAGAAATACACCGGCCCGGGCCGCTGCCGGCTTTTCTACACCAACCGCTTCCTGCGCCTTTATCCGCTCTACTGGGTGGTGCTCTTCCTGTCGCTCGCGGTTTCCCTCGTTTTCAGGTTCGGGCTGCATACCGCGCTGCTGCTCGGCCCCTGGCAGACGTGGCTGGCCAGACTCTCGCCGGCGACCGTGGCGGCGCTCGCCGGGACCAACCTGACCATCCTCGGCCAGGACCTGCTCTTCTTCGCCCATCTCGACCCGGCAAACGGCACCCTGGCCTTTGCCACGGACGCCCTGTACCGCGCCACGCCGGCCTGGTTTTTCCTGCTCATCCCGCAGGCCTGGACCGTCTCCCTGGAGCTCGTCTTCTACATGCTCGCGCCCTGGCTCGTGCGCCGCTCGAGCGCCTTTCTCATTTGTTGCATCGTCGGCAGTCTGGCGCTTCGCGCCTGGGTCTACCTCGAGGGCTTCCCCTTCGACCCCTGGAAACAGCGGTTTTTCCCGGTGGAATGCGGCTTTTTCCTCTGCGGCATTCTCGCCTACCGGCTCTACGCCAGGCTCAGGGCCGTGCCCATTCCCCGGCGCACGCTGTGGACCGTGGCCGCACTCTACCTGGCGGGCATCGTCGGCTACCAGTTCCTGCCCGGGGCCAAGGGCAAGGAATTCTATCTCTACGCCGCGACCATCTCCGCCATTCCGTTCCTGTTTCTGCTCACGAAAAAAATGCGCTTCGACCGGGCCATCGGCGAGCTGTCCTATCCCATCTACATCTCGCACTGGACCGTCATCATGGTCGTCGAGTATTGTATCGGCAAAAAACACCTGCCGATCGCGGCCCTTTGCGCCACCATCCTTTTCAGTCTTGCGCTCAACCGGCTGGTCGCCGACCCCATCGAGCGCTACCGCCAGCTGCGCGTGCGCCGCCGCGGCTAACACGCCGCCATAAAAAAGCATCTTTCGCTCCCTGCCGGGGCGTGGTAGGGTGAAAGCCGCCCGCAACCCCAACCCTTCGAGGAGCAATGCCCATGGTCCAGATCAAGACCATCGTCTGCGCCCTGGATTTTTCCGAAGTCAGCCCCAAGGTGGCCGAATACGCCCGCACCCTGGCCCAGGCCTGCGGCGCGCGCATCGTGGCCCTGTACGTGGCCCCGTCGCTGACCCAGTATGTGGAGTTCCACGTCCAGGCCAGCTACATCGACGACTTCGTCACCGGCATCGTCAGCGGCGCGACCGACACCATGGACTCCTTCATCAAGGAATACTTCCAGGGGGTCACCGTGGAGAGCCGCGTCGTGTCCGGCTACGCGGCCGAGGAGATCGTCAGCGTCGCCGAGGAAGTGGGCGCGGACCT
>DQED01000372.1:0-248 GCA_003525525.1 Desulfovibrio sp. | reverse complement strand
GAAGGTCATCAAGACCGCCAAGGTGCCGGTGCTGTCCATGCGCCCCGAGGGCAAGGCCGAGTAGCCGCTTCCCGCGCCCGGCCCGGCCACGACCGCCGGGCCGGGTGAAGCGCCACGCCATGACGGGAAACGTCGTGGAGAATCCCAGGCGACACGGCCGGCCGCCCTACCGGATCGCGCTCCTGCACGGCGGCCCCGGGGCTGCCGGCGAAATGGCCCCGGTGGCCCGGCGCGTGTCGCGCCTGGCG
>DQED01000047.1 GCA_003525525.1 Desulfovibrio sp. | reverse complement strand
CGAGCCGGGCGCGGCCGAGCGTCTGGCCGCGGCGTTGCCGCTCGACCTCGCCCGGGCCGACAACGAGCTGGCCCGCCTGGAACTCTCGCTTGGCGACCGGACCACGGTCACGGCCGCGGACGCGGCGCAGTTCGGCCGCAACGAGGAACTCGACGGCTTCGCCTTCCTCGACGCCGTGGCCAGCGGCCGGGATCCGGCCGCGGTCTGGCGCGGCATCTTCGACAAGCAGCTGGCCGGCGAGGAGATGGTCTTTCCCCTGATCGGGCTTTTGCTCTACGAGGCCCGCACCATGTGGCGCATCGCCGCCGGGGACGACGGAGACATCCGCCTGCCGCCCTCGATCCTGCAAAAAAAGCGCGCCATGGCCCGCCGCCTGGGCGCAACGGGACTGGCCCGGTTGTTCGAGGCGGCGTTCGCCGCCGAAGCCGGGATCAAATCCGGCAGCCGCCGGACGGACCAGGCCCTGGAATACCTGACGGCCGAGCTTTTTCGCATTTTTGGCGGCCAAACCCGGGCCGCAGGCCGCGCTTCGCCATGAGTCCGCGACATTTCGCGGCCGCGAGGACCGTTTTTTCCCGCAAAACGCCAGCCTTTTCCGTCAAACGCCTTGCCCGGGCCGGACATCATGCTTAATAAGAAAGAACCGCCGCACTATCTGGGCCATCGCCGCCGCCTCAAGGACCGCCTGATGGAAAACCCGCGGGCCTTGGCGGACTACGAGATCCTGGAACTGCTCCTTGGCTACGTCAACGTGCGGCGGGACAACAAGCCCCTGGCCAAGGAGCTGCTGCGCCGCTTCGGCAGCGTGCGCGGCGTGCTGCTGGCCCGGGAGGAAGAGCTGCGGGGCGTGCCGGGAATCGGCCCGGGGGCGCTCGAATTCGTCACCCTGTGGCGCGAGGCCTGGGCGCGGTTCCACGAGCAGCCCCTGCGCGAACGGGCGCTGCTCAATTCCCCGGACATCGTGGCCGAGATGGCCCGGGCGCGCATCGGGGCCAACGAGCGCGAGGAGTTCTGGATGGCGCTTGTGGACACCAAGAACCGGCTGATCGGCTGGGAGCAGGTGAGCCAGGGCACCATCGACCAGGCGGTGATCTACCCCAGGGAAATCCTGAGCGTGGCCATCCGCCACAAGGCCAGCGGCGTGATCCTCGTGCACAACCACCCGGCCGGCGACCCCCGGCCCTCGTCCGACGATGTGGCCTTCACCCGCCGCATCGTCAGCGCCGCCCGGGAACTCGACGTGCGCGTGCTCGACCATCTGGTGGTCACCGCGGGCGGCTATTTCAGCTTTCAGGCAGAAGGCATGTTGTAACAAGGAGGAACTCCCATGACGCCGAGTCTGCATGCCACCGTTTCCGGCAAGGTCCAGGGCGTGTATTTCAGGGCCTGGGTGTTCGACCAGGCCAAGAGCCTGGGGCTTTGCGGCTGGGTGCGCAACCTGGAGGACGGCAAGGTGGAGGTGCTCGCCCAGGGCGATCCCCGCGGCCTGGACGCGCTCAAGGAGCGGCTGGCCGAAGGGTCGCCGCTGTCCCGCGTGGAACGGGTCGAAGCGAAGGTGATCGAGTACGAGAAGGCTTTTTCGAGCTTTGACATCCGCTGAGAACGCGCCCGGGCGCGTTTTCGGCCATAGGGCAATAAACGCCCGCGCCGTCGGCCCGTCCGGCGGCGCGGGCGATCCAGCATAAACGCGACGGCGCTTGCGCCGCGTCCCCGCGCAAGGGGCGGGCGGCGAAAGCCCGCGAGGAGCAGGCGGTTATGGACAACGAATTCGATCCCAAGGACACCCCGGAAAAGGCCGCGCCGCCGGCCGACGCGACGCACGACAACGAGGCCCCGACGGCCAGCGAAGGCGAGGAGAAGAACCAGCCCGACATCCCGTCCGAGCTGCCCGTCCTGCCCGTGCGCGATATCGTGGTCTTCAACTATATGATCCTGCCGTTGTTCGTCGGCCGGGACAAGTCCGTCCAGGCCGTGGACGCGGCCATAAACGGCTCCCGCTACATCCTCGTCTTGACCCAGAAGGACGAGAAGGTGGACGAGCCGGGCACGGACGACCTCTACCGCGTGGGCACGGTGGGCATGATCATGCGCATGCTCAAGATGCCCGACGGCCGGCTCAAGGTCCTGGTCCAGGGCCTGACCCGGGCGCGGGTCAAGGACTTCACCTCCGCCGACCCCTTTCTTTCGGCCGCCATCGAGGTGCTGCCCGAGCGCGACACCAAGGAAGTGACCCTGGAGCAGGAAGCCATGATGCGCGCCGCCAGGGAGCAGAGCGAAAAGATCCTGTCGCTGCGCGGCATGGCTTCGGCCGACATCATGGCCGTGCTCAACAGCGTCAACGAGCCGGGCCGGCTCGCCGACCTCGTGGCCTCCAACCTGCGCATGCGCGTGGAGGAGGCCCAGCGCCTGCTCGAATGCGAGGATCCCATCGAGCGCCTGCGCCTGGTCAACGAGCAGCTCGTCAAGGAGGCCGAGGTCGCGGCCATGCAGGCCAAGATCCAGAACATGGCCAAAGAGGGCATGGACAAGGCGCAAAAGGACTTCTTCCTGCGCGAGCAGATGAAGGCCATCCGCCGCGAGCTCGGCGAGGGCGGCGAGGAGACCGACGAACTCGACGAGCTCAAGGAGGCCCTGGACAAGGCCGGCATGCCCAAGGAAGTCAAAAAGGAGTCCGACAAGCAGCTCAAGCGGCTTGTCTCCATGCACCCCGACTCCTCCGAGGCCAGCGTCATCCGTACCTACCTCGACTGGCTCGTGGACCTGCCCTGGAAGAAGCTGTCCAAGGACCGGCTCGACATCAAGGAGGCCAAGCGCATCCTGGACGAGGACCACTTCGACCTGGAAAAGGTCAAGGAGCGCATCCTCGAGTACCTGTCGGTGCGCAAGCTCAATCCCGGCATGAAGGGCCCGATCCTCTGCTTCGTCGGCCCCCCGGGCGTCGGCAAGACCTCCCTTGGCCGCTCCATCGCCCGGGCGCTCGGGCGCAAGTTCGTGCGCATGTCCCTTGGCGGCATGCGCGACGAGGCGGAAATCCGCGGCCACCGGCGGACCTACATCGGGGCCATGCCCGGCCGCGTGGTGCAGAGCATCAAGCAGGCCGGCACGCGCAACCCGGTCATCATGCTCGACGAGATCGACAAGGTGGGCTCGGACTTCCGCGGCGACCCGTCTTCGGCGCTGCTCGAGGTGCTCGATCCGGAACAGAACTTCTCGTTCTCGGACCACTACCTCAACGTGCCCTTCGACCTGTCCAAGGTGATGTTCATCTGCACGGCCAACATCCTGGACACGATCCCCGCGCCGCTGCTCGACCGCATGGAGGTCATCACGCTGCCGGGCTACACCGAGCAGGAGAAGATCAAGATCGCGCGGCGCTACATCCTGCCGCGCCAGATCACGGAGAACGGCCTGCAAGAGGGCGACATGATCCTGTCCGACCACGTGCTCTCGCGCGTCATCCGCGACTACACGCGCGAGGCCGGGCTGCGCAACCTCGAGCGCGAGGTGGGGTCGGTCGCGCGCAAGCTCGCGCGCAAGAAGGCCGAGGGCGAGGCCCCGCCTTTTCGGGTGACCACGGCCTCGCTGCAAAAGCTCCTGGGGCCGGCGCGGTTCATGGACGACGAGCGCGAGACCGAGCTGCCCCCGGGCGTGGCCGTGGGCCTGGCCTGGACGCCGGTCGGCGGCGCGATCCTGCATATCGAGGCCGCGACCCTGCCCGGCAAGGGCGGCTTGCAGCTCACGGGCAAGCTCGGCGACGTCATGAAGGAATCGGCGCAGGCGGCGCTGACCTACGCCAAGTCCAAGGCCAAGGAGCTCGGCATCGCTCCGGAGATGTTCGAGAAAAACGACATCCACATCCACGTGCCGGCCGGGGCCACGCCGAAAGACGGCCCGTCGGCGGGCGTGACGCTCGTGACGGCGCTGATCTCGGCGCTCACCAACACCGCCGTGGCCAACGACCTGGCCATGACGGGCGAGATCACCCTGCGCGGCCGGGTGCTGCCCGTGGGCGGCATCAAGGAGAAGGTGCTGGCGGCGGTCGCGGCCGGCATGAAGCGGGTGATCATCCCGGCGCAGAACATGAAGGACCTGCACGACATCCCGCGCGACCTGCGCGGCCGGGTGAAGGTCTACCCCGTGGAGCGCATCGACGAGGTCTGGCCCATCGCCCGCTGCGACGCGGCGCCGGAGAAGGAAGCCGCGAAGAAATAGCTTGCCGCGTGCCTTGCCGGGCAGGCGTAACTGCAAGGGCCGGGGCGCAAACGCCCCGGCCCTTGTCGTTCGGGCGGCGCGCAGGGACTGCTTTTTCCCATGCGTCCGGCAGGCGGGCCATGACAAGCGTACGGCTTTCGGGTAGCGTGGGGGACGAGGTGTGCCCCATGCCCAACGCCTCTCGTGGCAGGAAGGAACTTCTGGCCGAGATCGCGGCCCTCACTCGCCGGGTGGCCGAGCTCGAGGCGCAGTACGCCCAGAGCCAGGAACTGGAGCGTTCCCTGCGCAGCAACGAGCATCGCCTGCGCCGCCTGCTGGAAAGCGTCACCGACTACGTCTACACCGTGAGCGTCCGGGACGGGCAGGCCGTCGCCACGATCCACGGCCCCAACTGCGTGGCCGTCACCGGGTATACGGCCGAGGAATACCGGCAAAATCCACTGCTCTGGCTGGCCATGGTGCCCGAGGCGGACAGGCCGGCGGTGCTCGAACACGCCGCGCGCGTGCTGGCCGGCGATCCCGCCCCGCTCGAACATCGCATCCTGCACAAGGACGGCACCATCCGCTTCGTGCGCAACACCCCGGTCCTGCACCGCGACGAAGCCGGGCGCATCTTCTCCTACGACGGCATCATCAACGACGTCACCGAGCGGCGGCGGGCCGAGGAGCTCGTCACGCGCATGTCCCTGCATGACGGTCTGACCGGGCTGCCCAATCGGGCCCTGTACATGGACCGGCTGCGCCAGACCCTGGCCCTGGCCGAGCGGTCCGGGGAAACAGCGGCGGTGTACTTCGTCGATCTCGACCGGTTCAAGGAAGTCAACGACGCGTTCGGCCACGAGGCGGGCGACCGGGTCCTCGTCGAAGCGGCGAAGCGGCTCGCGGCCTGCGTGCGCCGCAGCGACACCGTGGCCCGGCTCGGCGGCGACGAGTTCGTGATCCTGACGCCGCTGGTCGACCCGAAGCGGCTCGCCGACTTCGCCCGTACGATCAACCAGGCCCTCGCCCGTACCTACCAGATCGACGACCACCGCATGGTGATCGGCTCGAGCATCGGCGTGGTGACGGCGCCCGGCGACGGCATCACGGTCGACAATGCCATCGCCCGCGCCGACCTCGCGCTCTATCGCGCCAAGGCCAAGGGCGGCGACACCTACGAGTTCTTCGAGGCGGAGATGAACGCCGCCTTCCTCGCCCGCCGGCGCATGGAAATGGATCTCGCCGGCGCCATCGAGGACGATCGCATCACCGTGCATTATCAGCCGCTGGTCGATCTCGACAGTGGCGCGGTCGTCGCCTTCGAAGCTCTCGCCCGCTGGGAACATCCGACCCACGGCTTCGTGCCGCCGAGCGACTTCATCGCGCTCGCCGAGGAGACCGGCCAGATCGACACGATCGGCCGGATCGTGATGGAAAAGGCCTGCAGCGACGCCGCGCGATGGCCGAACGACGTGCGGGTCGCGATCAACCTGTCGCCGGTCCAGTTCCGCTCCGGATCGCTGTTCGCCAACGTCAAGCGCGCGCTCAAGCTGAGTGGACTCCACGCCACACG
>DQED01000253.1 GCA_003525525.1 Desulfovibrio sp. | reverse complement strand
CCCGACGGCGCGGCCGCGGCCCTGGCCGGGCGCCTGATCCGGGACGGCGCGGACACGCCGCAGACCTTCGTCCTGGCGCTTTTGGGCTGGATGTCCGAGAACCTCGTCTCCGTGGCGCGCGAGGAGCCCGGGCTCCTGTCCCCGGATGCGGTGTTGGCCGCAGGGGAGGGGGCTTGTCGCGACCTGGCCCTGTGCTACATCGCGGGCTGCCGCCATGCGGGTATTCCGGCCCGTTTCGTCAGCGGCTACCACGAGGGCGATCCCGAACGCGAGGAGCGGGACCTGCACGCCTGGGCCGAGGCCTGGCTGCCGGGAGGCGGCTGGCGCGGCTTCGATCCGTCGTTGGGACTGGCCGTGGCCGACCGCCATGTGGCGGTCGCCGCCGCAGCGGACCCGGCCGACGCCGCCCCTGTCGTGGGCACGTTCCGGGGAGAGGCTCCGTCGGCACGGCTCACCCATGCCGTCCGCTTCCAGCTGGCTGAAGCCGGATGAAGCGGCTTTTTTTTGTTGGGAAACGCGTCTCGTTGCGCTAACATTTACACATGGCGAACGCTGTTGTGACGTACCGGAACCGATCGGCAGATGCCCTGGCGGCGATGCGGACGTTTTTTTTCCTGTTGCCCTGGGCCCTGCTCCTGGCGGCGGCAGCGCCGCCGGCTCGGGCCGACGCCCTGGAGCTGACTCCCGACGAGAAGGCCTTCATCGAGGCCCATCCCGTCATCCGCTACAGCGACACCGACTGGCGGCCCCTGTCCATCTTCGAAGACGGCCGCATGACCGGCCTTTTTCACGACTATTTAACCCTGATCTCGCAGAAGACCGGGCTCGCCTTCCAGTTCGAGCGCGTCGGCGACGGCCATGATTTCCAGCAGGTGCTCGACGCCTTGCGGGAGAAGCGCATCGACATGATCGACGGGACGGGCAAGACCCCGGACCGGGCCAAGTACGCGCGTTTCGTCGGGCCGTTTCTGCGCTTCCCCCTGGCGATCATGTCCCGCGACGACGCCACGGCGTATTCCCTGGCGACGCTCGCCCACAAGAAGGTCGCCGCCGGCCGGGGCGGCACGGCCTACGAATACGTCGAGGCCAACGGCCGCGACGTCACGCTCCTGCCGGCCAGGGACGCCGGCGAAGCCCTGTCCATGGTCGCCCTGGGCCAGGCCGACGCGGCCGTCGAAAACCTCGCCGTGGCCGCCTACGCCATCCGCGCCTCGGGATTGAGCAACGTCAAGATTTCCGGGCAGCTCGATTACAATTTCGAGATATACTCTCTGGTACGCGACGACTGGCCGCAGCTGGCGTCCATCCTCAACAAGGGCCAGTCCCTGGTGACCGACGCCGAGATGGCGGCGCTGCTCGCCAAATGGCTGCCCGTCTACAAGGACGGCGTGGCCAAGCCCGAATCCGGCCTGGATGCGGACAGGCAGGCGACCGGCGCCA
Organism: Desulfovibrio sp.; assembly: GCA_003525525.1. Classification (GTDB taxonomy): domain Bacteria; phylum Desulfobacterota; class Desulfovibrionia; order Desulfovibrionales; family Desulfovibrionaceae; genus Solidesulfovibrio. The sequence goes on along the minus strand of DQED01000253.1, from coordinate 1,247 downwards.
TCGCGCTGACCGATCGGGAGCGCGAGTACCTGGCCCGCAAACAAGCTCTGTCCTATTGCGTGGACCCGGACTGGCCCCCGATCGAGCGCATCGACGAAAACGGCCGCTATGTCGGCATTGGCGCGGATTTCCTGAAAATCATCGGCGAGCGCATCGGCGTGCCCATGGTTCTCGTGCCCACCGCTTCCTGGAGCCAGACCCTGGAGGCGGTGAAGAAACGGCGCTGCGATTTCCTGCCCGCGGTCGGCGACACCAAGGATCGTCGCCGGTTCCTGCGCTTCACCTCGCCCTATCTGCATTTCCCCATGGTCGTGGCCACGCTGGCCAAGGCCCCGTACATCGAAAATCCCGAAAGCCTCGCCGGGAAGGCGCTGGGCGTGGTCAACGGCTACGCCAGCCTCGACATCCTGCGCGCCAAATATCCGGGCATGCAGCTTCAGGAAGTGCCGAGCGTCGCCGAAGGCCTCAAGCTCGTGGCCGACGGCCGGCTCTACGGCTACATCGACACCGTGCCGGCCATCAGCCAGGCCCTGGCCAGGGGGCACTACAGCGACCTCAAGATCGCCGGCCGCCTGGACGCCCATCTCGATCTGGCCATGGGCAGCCGCGACGACGAGCCGGAACTGGCCTCGCTGCTCCAGAAGGCCGTCAACACGCTGACCAAGGAAGAATCCGACGCCGTCATGAAGCGGTGGCTGGCCGTCACCTTCGAGCAGGGCATCGATTACGCCCTGGTCTGGAAGATCGTGGCCGCAGCCGTGTGCGTCCTGGTCGTCGTGGTCTGGTGGAACCGCAAGCTTTCGAGTCTCAACCGCGCCCTGCGCCAGGCCAACGAGGCTCGCGACGCCGAGGCGCGGCGCGTGGCCGCGCTGCTCGACAACGCCGGCCAGGGCTTCCTGTCCGTGGACCGCGACGGCATGGTGGATCCGCAATACAGCGCGGAATGCCGAAACCTTTTCGGCCGCGACATCGCCGGGGACAACGTCGCCGCGCTGCTTTTCCCCCAGGACGAGGCCGGCGGCGAAGCCATGTCCGTCAACGTCCGCCGGGTGGTGGACGAGCCCGATCCCTATCGCCGCGATCTCTACATTTCGCTCATGCCGCCCATGATCCGGCGCGGCGAGGCGTCGTTGCGCCTGGCCTACCGGCCCCTGGGCGCGGAGCGCCTGATGTTCGTCATCACCGACGTCACGGGCGAGGCGCGCCTCAAGGACGCCGTGACCAGGGAGCGCAACCGCCTGGCCTGC
>DQED01000052.1:21799-22341 GCA_003525525.1 Desulfovibrio sp. | reverse complement strand
CGACGCGCCCGCGTCCCGGGCCGGCTGCGTGACCTGCGAAACCGATGGGGGCGTGCGGGTGTTCAGGCCCGTCGCCGCGCCCGTGGCCGACGGGCAGGGCACGCCGCCCTCCTGGCTGTACATGGCCCAGGACGTCACGGCCCAGGTCGACCGGGAAAACGCCCTGGAAGAACACCTGCGCCGCGTGCAGGCCGTCAACGCCGGCATCACGAGCGTGTCGCAAGCCCTCAACTGCGGCATCGCCTCCATCCTCGGCCGGGTGGAGGAGGCAAGCGACGGCGCTCGCCAGCAACAACTGCGTGTGGAGGCGGTCCAGCGGTCCATGCACCAGATGACGGCCGCGGCCGGCGATGTGTCGGACAACGCCCGAGCCGCTTCCGGCCAGGCCGCCCAGGCCCGCGAATCGGCGAGCCTCGGGGAACGGGCCGTGAGCCGGGCCGCAGGAGCCATCGACGCCGTCCGCGCCCAGGCCCAACGCCTGCGGGAAAACATGGCGGCGCTGCAGCGGCGCACCAAGGACATCGGCGGCATCCTCACCGTCA
>DQED01000052.1:0-21709 GCA_003525525.1 Desulfovibrio sp. | reverse complement strand
GAAAACTCGCGGAAAAGACCATGCGCGCCACGGGCGAGGTCAACCAGGCCATCGCGGCCATCCAGGAGGAGGCGCGCAGGAGCCAGGGCGTCAGCGAAACGGCCGCCGAGGCGGTGGACGAAGCCGCCGCCCTGTCCGCACGCGCCGGCGCGGTGCTGGCGGACATCGTCGCCGTGGTCGACCGGACCGCCGGCCAGGTGCACAACATCGCCGCGGCGGCCAGGCAGCAGTCGAAGGCGAGCGAGGACATCGACCTGGCGCTGCNNNGCTGCGCGATGTGACGAGCGTCTCCGCGAACACGGTCGAGGGCATGTCCGCGGCATCCGAGGCGCTCGAAAACCTGAGCGCCGTGGCCGGGAGACTGCGCCGGGCCGTCGCGGCGGTCGAAGCGCCGGAGGGCGCCTTCGCGTGCCGCGACGGCCAAGGGGAGCCTGCGCTTGCCCGAGGACAACTGGTTTGAATACGGCTTTTCCCCAACGACGCGATCGTGCGTCGCGGGGACGCGGCACGAGGGGCGCGGGAGGTTCCCGGCGTCCTCCGGCCGCCTTACGTTTCACGGCGTTCCGTGCTACCTTCCGCAGGAAGCATCCCGCAACGCCTCGCCCCGTCCGGAAAAGCAACCCGCGCGTCCGGCGCTTACCGCGCCGGACGCCGCAACGGCAGCGTATGGAAAGTCCCCTCCCCCCTCCCCCGTCCAAGGCGCGCATGGCGCACATGGCCCTGCAATGGCGGCAGTTCCAGGCCGGGTTGCCCGTATCCCCCGCGGACGTGCGCCCCATGATCCTGGCCTCCTGGGAACGCTGCCGCAAACGCGCGCTCCCTGGCGACGCCATGACGCTTTGCCCCATCGACGCCGCGGCCCTCAAGCGCGCCACCTCGCAAAACCTGGACCTCGTCAAAAGCGCCAAGCACCTGATGGACAAGCTCGTGCGCTCCATCCACCTCTCCAAAAGCGTGGTCACCCTCGTCGATACCGCGGGCCTCGTCCTGCACGCCTCGGCCCGGAGCCAGGACCTGGAAAACGTGCCCTACGGCGTGCCGGGGCGGCGCTGCGACGAAGCCACCATCGGCACCAACGGCATGGGCCTTTGCATCATCGAAAAAAGGCCCGTCCACGTCATCGCCTCGGAGCACTACAACGCCTCGCTGCATTATTTGAGCTGCGCCGCGGCCCCCATCCGCAACGTCGCCGGCGAGCTCATCGGCGCGCTCAATCTGGCGATCAACACCGAAAGCTTCCACCAGCACACCCTGGGCCTCGTGGAAGCGGCCGCCCACGCCATCGAGGAACACCTGCGCCTGCGCAGCCTCGTGCGCAACCAGAAGGTCATCCTGGAACTCCTCGACGACGGCGTCCTGGTGCTCGCGCGCGACGGCGGCATCGTCAACAGCAACCGCCAGGCCTGCGCCATGCTCGGCCTGGACGGCAGCCCCCCGGCGGGAGAGAACATCCGGGCCTTCCTGCCGGATGACGAGACCCTGCGCGCCATCCTGACCGACCGCATCCCGTTCTACGATCGGGAAATCGCCTTCCAGCTCCCCGAGGGCAGGCTTTCCTGCGCGCTTTCCTGCGCCCCCTTCGGCGACGACGGCGTGCTGCTCACGCTGCGCGAAGGCCGGCGCATGCGCAAATACGTCGCCCGGGTCGCCGGGGCCAAGGCCGTGTACACGTTCGAAAACATCGTGGGCAATGCCGCGCCGCTGCACGAGGCCCTGCGCCTGGCCCGGGCGGCGTCGCAAAGCGAAACCACCACCCTGCTGCTCGGCGAATCCGGCACGGGCAAGGAACTGTTCGCCCAGGCCATCCACAACGCCGGCAACCGGCGCAAGGGACCGTTCGTGGTGGTCAACTGCGGCGCGCTGCCGCGCAACCTCGTGCAAAGCGAACTGTTCGGCTACGTGGCCGGGGCCTTTTCCGGGGCGCTCAAGGAAGGCAGCCCGGGCAAGTTCGAACTGGCCGACGGCGGCACGCTCTTTCTCGACGAGATCGGCGAGATGCCGCTCGAGGCGCAGGTGAGCCTGCTGCGCCTGCTCCAGGAAAGCGAGGTCACGCGCCTTGGCGGCAAACAGGCCAAGCGCATCGACGTGCGCATCATCGCCGCCACCAACAAGGACCTGTCCGCGGCCGTGCGCAACAACGCCTTTCGCGGCGACCTCTATTACCGGCTCAACGTGCTGACCATCAACATCCCGCCCCTGCGCCGGCGCGAGGGGGACGTCGCGGTCCTGGCCCGGGTCTTTCTGGACAAGTTCGCCGCCACCCTGCGCAAGCCGCGCCTGCGCCTGTCCCGGGAGGCCATGGCCGCCCTGGAGGCCCACCACTGGCCGGGCAACGTCCGGGAACTCGAAAACTGCATCGAACGGCTGGTCAACATCGCCCCGGACGAGCGCATCGACATCGCGGACCTGCCCCAGGACATCATGGCCGACATGGCCCGGGGGCCGCTCGGCGCGCCCGGCGAAGCCGCCATGTCGCTCAAGCGCATCCAGAAGGCGCTCATCCTCGAAACCCTGCGCGAAACCGGCGGCAATTTCCGGCGCACATCCTCGATCCTCAACATCTCCCGCACCACGCTCTACGCCAAGATCAAACAGTACGGCATCGCCGTGGACGCCTTCCGCGCCTCCTGACCGCGCGGCACCCCGCTTTCGACTCCCTGGCCGGCCGAGTGTCCAGGCAGACGACATGTCAACTTTGCATGTCCAGTTTCCGAACATTCCGCCGTGCGTTCGTGCGCCCCGTCACAAGCTATTTACCTGAAATACAAAGCATAGACGGCATCGCCCCGCCCTGGCGGGGCGATGGTCCGGCTTTTGCTAAACGTCTGGACGCGATGCAGGATGCTGCGCACAGACACAAGAGCCTATCCGGCAGACAATTTCCGTTGCGGCTTCAACGGATGGGGTCAACGCTACGCATCATCGCCGGATACTTTCGACGCGACAAAGGGACAGCCGCCAGGCATCGCGCGCATTGCATCCAACAACCGGCGCTGTCTGAACAACACAACTTGCACAAACGACTCCGGAGGACGTCATGGCGGTTCAAGAACAAGTGTACGGTTTCTTCATCCCCAGCGTGACCCTGATCGGCATCGGCGCGTCCAAGCAGATCCCCGACAAGATCAAGGCCCTCGGCGGCAGCAAACCCCTGCTCGTCACGGACAAGGGCGTCGTGGCCGTCGGCATCTGCAAGCAGGTCACCGACCTGCTCGACGCCGCGAACATGCCCTATGTGGTCTATGACGAGACCGTCCCCAACCCCACGGACAAGAACGTCGAAGACGGCGTTGCGATCTACAAGAAAAACGGCTGCGACAGCCTCATCACCCTGGGCGGCGGCTCCTCCCACGACTGCGGCAAGGGCATCGGGCTCCTCGTTTCCAACGGCGGCAGGATCCACGACTACGAAGGCATCGACAAGGCCACCAAGCCGCTGATGCCCTACCTCGCGGTCAACACCACCGCCGGCACGGGCTCGGAGATGACCCGGTTCGCGGTCATCACCGACACCTCGCGCCACGTGAAGATGGCCATCGCCGACTGGCGCATCACTCCCGGCATCGCCATCGACGACCCGGTGCTCATGGTCGGCATGCCTCCGGCGCTGACCGCCGCCACGGGCATGGACGCCCTGACCCACGCCGTGGAGGCCTTCGTCTCCACCATCGCCAACCCCATGACCGACGCCTGCGCCATCGAGTCCATCAAGCTGGTGTTCAAGTACCTGCGCAAGGCCGTGGCCAACGGCCAGGACCTGGAAGCCCGCGAAGGCATGTGCTTCGCCCAGTACCTCGGCGGCATGGCGTTCAACAACGCGAGCCTCGGCTACGTGCACGCCATGGCCCACCAGCTGGGCGGCTTCTACAACCTGCCCCACGGCGAATGCAACGCGCTGCTCCTGCCCCACGTCGAGCAGTTCAACCTCATCGCCAACGTGGAGAAGTTCGTCGAAATGGCCAAGATCATGGGCGAGAACACGGAAGGCCTGGCCCCGCGCGACGCCGCCGAACTGGCGCTCAAGGCCATCCGCCAGCTCTCCACCGACGTCGGCATCCCGGCCACCCTGGTCGAGCTCGGCAAGCGCTACGGCAAGGAGGTCAAGGCCGGCGACATCCCGACCATGACCGCCAACGCGCAAAAGGACATCTGCAAGTACACCAATCCGCGCTGCGCCACGGACAAGGAAGTCGCGGCCATCTACACCGGCGCGCTGTAACGCACGCTTCCCCGCGTGTCCCGGAAGACCGCTTCCTGCCGGGACACGCGGGTTCCGCAACGGATGACGGGGCTTGGCCCCTGCCATCGCCAAAGGGCTCGTCGCCCCGCCTCCCGCGCGAACTGCCATGGCGCCAACCGATGGAAGACCGTTCGCTTCGAGGTGGTTGACGAGCCCTTTTTCATGGCATGTTCCAGACCCCGGCATTCCCTCGGAAAGCCACGCCGCAGCGGGCCGTGGCCGCGCCTTTGCCTTTGACAGCGCCGCCGGCAACGGCCAAAGATCGTGCCGGCACATGCATGCAACCGGCACGCCCCAGAAACCGCACGGACACGCAGGCCCGCGACGCCGACAGGCGCTTGCGGCGCTCCCCCATGCCATGAAACGACCGCTCCGCATCGTCGCCTGCACGTTGTCCATGGGGACCGGAAACGGAATCAGCCGCATGGACGAGGCGCTCGCCCGCTGCGTGGACCGGGAACGGTTCCACTACACCTGTTGCCATACCGACATTGCCCGCCCGGAAACCGCTGGAGGCGGCGACTGGTACGTGCCGGTTTCCGCGTCCGGCCGCTTCGAGCGCCTGTGCGCCCTGTTCGCCGACGCGGACATCGTGCAGTTCAACGGCGGGTTCGACCCCGTCGCCTGCGAGGCGGCGGCCGCGGCGCAGGTTCCCACGCTGCTCGAGGTGATGCACCAATGCGACCGGGGACAACGCTCGCCCCGAATACACGCCACGGTCTGCGTCTCGCAGGCAGTCCAACGCGTGCAGCCCGTGCCGGAAAGGACCCTGGTCATCCCGAACGGCATCGATGTCGGGGCGTTTTCCCCGACCGTGGCGCGCCCCGCCGACCCAATCATCTTCCTGGAAGTCGCCCAGCGCGGCAAAGCCGTGCACTTCCACCTCGACGAGGTCGCCGACGCCCTGTTTGCGCTCGATGCGCGCATCGCGCTCCGGCTGGCCGGCAGCGGCCAGACCGGGCCGGATTCCCCCTGCGGCAGGGTGCGCTTCCTGGGTCTGCGCACCGACATGGCCGACCTCTATTCCGGGGCGCACTTCCTGGTGCTCGCCTCGAAAGAGGACGCGTTCGGCCTGGCCTGCGCCGAGGCCATGGCCTGCGGCTGCCTGCCCATCGTCGCGGCCGACGGCGGCATGGCCGAGATCGTGGAACACGGGCGCACGGGCTGGCTCTTCGATCCGGCGGACCCGGACGCGTTTCCTGCCGCGGTCCGCGAGGCCCTGGCCCTCGAGGCCGCCGGGGAAACGGCGGCCATGCGCTCCCGCAGCCGGCGCGCCATCCGCGAGCGGTTCTCCATGGAAACGTGCGTTACGGCCTACGAGGCGCTCTATGCCCGCTGCGCGCGCGAAAACGGCGTCCGCGACGCCGAGGCGAAGGCCCCCTTCCGGCGCCGCAGCGCCGCAGGCCTCATCGGGGAAACCGTCATGGCCATGCAGGCGCAGCTGGATATCGAAGCGATCCTTGCGCCCTGGCTCGACACCCTCGCCCAGCCCCTTGCGCCCATGCACGAGCCCGGGGACGCGTACTGGCTGACGTGCCGCTCCATGCTGCTGTCGCTTTTCGGGTCCATCGCCCGGGCGGGGTATGCGCCCCTTGCCGCCACGCTCAGCGAACGCCTGGCCGCGCTCTACCCGCTGCCGCCGCAGGCCTAGGCCGCATACAAAATTTTATACCTGCCCGCGATCGCCACCGCATGCGCTTGCGACCGCGCGCCATGGCAGCACCCTGCCGGCAAAGCGCCTGTAACAGCGTCGTAACAGGCCTGTGGCGTGGTCGCGGCATGCGCCAAATGAAAAAGGCTTCCCGGGAGCCACCCGGAAAGCCTTTTTCGAAATGTGCTGATCAGAGGAAGGATAGTACAGCTAAAGCAGGAGTCGTGCCAAATCACAAAACGCACGAAAATTTCACATTTTCATATTTTTTTCAAAACATTAGACACAAGTGCCGTCGTAAGCGTCACCGTGAACGCGTCCCAACAGCGTACAAAATTCTGTACTGTGCCGGTTGCAGCCAGGAAAGGGGGGCAAGGATTTGTACCAGGCGTTCGTGCGACGAGGCGCTAGCCCCCGGCAAGCTTCACCGTGTAGCCGAGTTTTTTCAGCTCCGCGGCCAGGGTTTCCCGGTGGTCGCCCTGGATCTCGATCACGCCGTCCTTGACGGTTCCGCCGGCCCCGCAACGCTGTTTCAACCGCCTGGCCAGGGCTTCGAGCGCATCCGCCGACAGGGCGATGCCGGTCACGCAGGACACGCCCTTGCCCTTGCGGCCTTTCGTCTGCCTGGAAATGCGCACGATGCCGTCGCCTTGGGGCCCGGCCTGCCGGGACGCACAGGCGCACGCGGCCACGGGCTTGCCGCAGCCGGGACACATCCGGCCCTGGTCCGTGGCATAGACCAATCGGGAATTGCCGTTATCGCGAAGCGCCATGCGCATGCCTCCCTCTTCCGGCGCACGCGTGCGCGCCGCGACATGGGCCCACTCCTGCCCGAGCCCGCCCGCCCTGTCCAGCGCGTACGCCCCCGCGCTTGTCCGGCCGCGCCGGAGGGACTCTTTGCCAGGAGGAAGGATTGACCGCCGCGTCGATCCATGGACTCCTAGGATTGCGGGGACAGTCCCCAGGATGCGACCGCAAGCAAGGAGAAACGCCATGCCTTTCGATCCCCGCGAATTCAGTGAAAGCCTACGCCTGGAAACCGTCATCACTTCGGCTGAAATTGAGTTGGAGAATTCGCTTGTATATGCGCTGCACGGTAAAGCGCAGGAGTTTGATGATGCAAGGGTGCGTGACCAACTGCGACAGTATTTACCGAAGAGCGCTGATGTGCAGAATAAGCCAGCATGGGAAAGGCCAATATCGATCCCCACCCCCCCAAGGCGCTGATATTGATCATGATATTTCCAGAGCAAGAGGAAGTTGGAGTGTCTTTTGGTTTATAGAGCGACTCGCTCCAGGAGGGGAGATGGATTATAAACATGGTCCTGGGAATAGGATTTATGAGGATTTTGGCAATTTTTAACTACGGTGCAGTTGCGCTTGGGTTTGGGCTTTCTGAAGAAGTTGCGTTGCGTGCAGCTGGTTTAGTGCAGGTATTGGTGAATTCATACAATATGATGGCGAAGCGAAATGCCGAGGATACAGGAAGCTATGTCAAAAGTCACGGACTCGATTTTGTTGGAGAAGCTCCCTATGGTGATCAGACGAAGGATCAGGAGATGATAAAGCAAGGGTTCCGATACTATAGAGAAGTATATTTATAGGAAAAGATACAAAATGAAACACAAAAAAACGTTGCCGGAGAAAGTAGTAATGCGGCGAGATCTCATATTAGAAGAAATGGATAGTTTTCTTTGGTCGCCAAGGAGGATTGGCTCAATTTTTCTTGGGGAATAAGCGTTGTTGTTTCGTGTATTCATTTATTGTCATGTCGGATGGTGCGCCTGTTGTTATTTAGGAGGAGTCTCCAAGATGTTTTGCAGATAACCAAAGTCCGGTATTATGATATACCACTTTTTTTCTATTTTGATTATCTGGGAGAGCCTGTCCATTCCTAGCCAATTGGCTGGGACATCGTCTGGAATATAGCAGAATCCTCTGTCGAAAGAGAGTAAATTCCAGCCTATTGAAAAAAACGACGCAGGCTTTGCCATCTTTTATCCTGAATATAACCTCGCCATTTTGCATTGCAAGACATGTGTGTGGTTGGTCCAAATGGATAATGCCAAGATTTCTATTCACAGTGGCAAGTGATTTGTTTTCGATCTTTTTGATTATCTCTAGACGATTTTCTTTGAACAGCTCAAAATAGGAATTCTCATTAATGCTCGTGTATGGTCCAGGTGGGTATTCAACTATAAAGTAAATATTGAGAAGCAGCGGAAGTGCTGCTAGAATGGGTGTCTATAAAGATAACGAAAAAATGTATATGCATTGCGCAGGAACATCCAGCATTCATAAAGGAGAATCCAGTTCGGCAGCAAACTACCGATGCCGAAAGGCATGCGGCAGCACAGGATATAGCCGAAATAGAGAAACGGCGTGACCAGCACCATGAACGCGATGGTCGCGCGCAGCGCCCGCAGGCAGCGGCGTTTTGCAATCCAGCGGCGGCGGCGCAGTGCGGCCTTGGCGTCGGCATCCGGCAGGGGCGGCATGGCGCAAGCGTAGCGCATTGCCGCCCGATGCGCCATGCCGTTACGGCGAGCGCCTCAGCCGAGTTCCGGTTGCAGGACGCGCCAGATGTCTTCGGCCACGGCGTCGGGACTTTTGGCGGCGTCGAGGGTGCTGAAGCGGCGAGGATGCTGGCTGGCCAGGGCGAGGTAGCCCTGGCGCACGCGGCGGTGGAAGTCGAGGGCCTCGGCTTCGAAGCGGCCTTCGTTGACGGCGCAGCCGGCTTCGATGTTGCGCGCCAGGGCGCGGCGCAGGCCCTGTTCGGGGTCGATGTCGAGCAGGAAGGTGTGCTGCGGCCAGGCGCCGGCCACGGCCACGTCGTTGAGGGTGTTGAGCAGGGCGACGTCGAGGCCCCGGCCGTAGCCCTGGTAGGCCACGGTGGAATCGGCGAAGCGGTCGCACACGACCACGTGCCCGGCCGCCTGCGCGGGGCGGATGACCTCGGCCACGTGCTGGGCGCGGTCGGCCAGGTAGAGGAACAGCTCGGCCCGGCTGTCGAGGTTTTGCGTCTTGGTCGAAAGCAGGATGGCGCGCAGGGTGGTCCCGAGAGCGCAGCCCCCGGGCTGGCGCGTGACCACGACCGTCCTGCCGGCCGCTTCCAGGCGCGCGGTGAGGCGCTTGATCTGCGTGGTCTTGCCCGAGCCTTCTACGCCTTCAAAGGTAATAAACATTGGGCGTCCTTTTCCTTGGGCTTGGGCGACTTCTCCGGCGCCTCGCGCGGCGCGCGCCGGGGATTGTAGAGGTAGCGGTCGAGGGTGCGGGCGAAAGGCGACCACTGGCAGGGCTCGTCGGACTCGAAGGCGTTCTCGATCTGGTTGATCTTCGCGTCGATGTTGTCCGCGAAGTGCAGCACGAAGGCTTCGGCGGTCTTGGGCCGGCGCGGCGAGCCGTATTCGTATTCGCCGTGGTGCGCGAGCAGGATGTGCTTGAAGTGCAGGGCCAGCTCCGGGTCGATGCCGGACTTCTTGAGCAAGGGCTCCACGAGCTCCAGGGTGATGACGATGTGCCCGAGCAGGCGGCCGGCGTCGGTGTAGTCCCGGGCCGGGCCGGCGGAAAGCTCCCAGGCCTTGCCGAGGTCGTGGCACACGGCCGCGGCGACCAGGGTGTCGCGGTCCAGGCGCGGGTAGCGCCCGCAGATGGCGAGCACGAGCCGGGCCACGGACAGCGTGTGCTCGAGCAGACCGCCCCGGTAGGCGTGGTGGACGTTCTTCGCGCCCGGGGCCTCGACGAGGCGGTCGCGGAATTCCGGGTGGGAGAGCACCTTGGCGCAGAACTTGCGCCAGGGCGCGTGGGAGATTTCGGCGCGGCACAGCTCGCTCAGCTGCTCGAGAAGCGCCTCCGGCGGCTCGGCGCTCGTCGGCACGAACTGCGACAGGTCGGGCGTATACTCCTCGGGGGAAAGCACGCGCAAGCGGTCGATGTTGATCTGCGGCCGGTCGCGGTAGGCCCCGACCTGCCCCTCCACGAACACGAACTGGCCCGGGGCGAGGTCCGCGTAGTGGCTGGCGGCCGGGCTCCAGATCTTGGCCTCGATCTGCCCTGTGGCGTCTTCGAGGGATAGCGTCCAGAAGGGGCCGTTTTTGGCCTGCGCCAGCCGTGCCGCGCCCAGGCAGAACACGTCGGCGGCGGGCTGGCCCGGGACGAGGTCTTTGACGTATTGTGTTTTTGCGGTCACGAGGCGGTCACCGTGGTTTTGGGAGAAAGGAGGGTGCCCGGCGGCGCGGCGGATGTCAATCCTCTCCGCCTTGACAACCCGTGACCTCCGGCATAGTCCACCTGCGGGGACTCCCCGGGGAGAGTGCATGCGCATCCTGTTGACAAACGACGACGGCATCCACGCCGTGGGCATCCGCGACCTCTACAAGGGGCTTGTCGCCGCCGGGCACGAGGTGCTCGTGGCCGCCCCCATTTCCGAACAGTCGGCCGTGGGGCACGCCATCACCATCGCCCTGCCGCTTCGCGTCAAGGAATTCCAGGAAAACGGCTTCAAGGGCCTCGGCGTTTCCGGCACGCCGGCGGACTGCGTCAAGCTCGCGCTCACCACCCTCTGCGAAACGCCGCCCGACGTGGTGGTCTCCGGCATCAACGCCGGAGCCAACGTCGGCGTGGACATCCTCTATTCCGGCACGGTCTCGGCCGCCACCGAAGGGGCGCTCATGGGCTACCCGGCCGTGGCCGTCTCCGCGGACGACTACGCGCCCACGGACCTCACGGAGCAGGGCCGCTACGTGGCCGACTTCATCGCCTCCCGCCCCTGGGAGGCCGTGCCGCCGCGCTGCGTGCTCAACCTCAATTTTCCGGCCGTGCCCCTGTCCCAGGCCAAGGACTTGCGGCTCTGCCCGCCCACGTCCGCCGTGTACGAGGACTGGTACGTCACCCGCCAGGACCCGCGCGGCCGCAACTACTACTGGCTCACGGGCATGATTCCGCCCGAGGCGCTTTCCCCGGAGACGGACCGGGCCATGCTGACCGCGGGCCACGTGACCCTCACCCCCCTGCGCTTCGATTTTTCCGACCGCGAAACCATGGAGCGCCTGTCCGCCCGCCTGGGCGCGCCCATCATGGGCTGACGGTTGCTTTTTTCCGGCGTTAAGGCATGATCGTGACCGTAACGGAAATGGCTTCCGGCCGGTTCGGGCCGCATTGCCTTGTCCCGGGTGTCAGCTTCGGGGCATGGAAACGTGATGCGAAGGCTGCGTGCACGCCGTCCGACAGCGGCCAGAGGAGCCTCACCAGGATCGGTATGAACATCCTGATCGTGGACGACTCCGACTCTTCGCGTCTGCTGTTGTCCACCATTCTCAAGGGGGCCGGATACCTCGAGCCCTTGTGCGCCGGCTCCGCCGGCGAGGCGTTGTCGTTGCTCGACGACCGCTGCCGCCAGTACGAATCGCCGGACGTGGATCTGGTCCTCATGGACGTGGTCATGCCCGACATGGACGGCATCGACGCCACGCGGCTGATCAAGGCCGATCCAAGGCTGCGCGACATCCCCGTCATCATCGTCACCGTCAAGGACGACGCCGCGAGCCTGGAGCGCGCCTTCGAGGCCGGGGCCATGGATTTCCTGGCCAAGCCCGTCAACAGCATGGAGCTGCGGGCCCGGGTCCGCTCGGCGCTCAAGCTCAAGGAAGAGATGGACCAGCGCAAGGCCCGGGAACGGGAACTCGAGGCGCTGACCCGCAAGTTCGAGCAGCTTTCCAACCAGGACGGCCTGACGGGCGTGCCCAACCGCCGCTGCTTCGAGGACGTCTTCCGCAAGGAATGGCTGCGCTCGCGCCGCGAAGGCACGCCGCTTTCGGCGCTGATGATCGATATCGACTGCTTCAAGGACTACAACGACACCTACGGCCACTTGCAGGGCGACATGTGCCTGCGCCAGGTGGCCGAGTGCATCGAGGGCGCGCTCAAGCGGCCCGGCGATTTCGTGGCCCGCTACGGCGGGGAGGAATTCGTCGCCCTGCTGCCGGGCACGGACCTGGCCGGGGCGCTTTCCATCGCCGGGCTCATCCGCGCCAACCTGCGCGCGGCCGGCATCGAGCACGCCAGCTCCAACGTGGCCGACGTCGTCACCGTGAGCATCGGCATCTCGGGCGTGGTGCCCAACATGGACATCGAGGCCGAAGCCCTGCTCGCCGCCTCGGACGCCGCCCTCTACCAGGCCAAAAGCGCCGGCCGCAACCGCGTCGAAGTCCGGCCCCCGGCATAGGCGGGAAACGCCTCCGGCGGCCGGGAGAGGCGCGCCTCTCCCGGACCTCTCCGAAAGGAGGGACGGGGCAACGACAATCCTCGGAGCGCGCATGTATCGACTGGTGCTGCTCGTACTGCTGGCCTTGCCGCTGGCGGGCTGTTTTGCGCCGCGAGCCGAGGATACGGCGCGCAACTGGCGGCCCATGGGCGCAAACGGCCTGGCGCTCGGCCGGCTGGTCGCCTTGTCGCCGGGCGTCACGCGCGCCACGTGGGAGGCGTTCGCCGGCATCAAGGGCCAGACCGTGGTGCGGCTGGCCGCGGAATACGATCCGGTTCGGGCCGCTGCCGGCTGCCCCCCGCCGGAGGCGGGCATGGTCCGCGCGGCGCGCAGCTTCCTCATCGTGGATCTCGCCGTGACGCCGCAGAAAAGCGTGGACTTCATCGCGGCCAAGGCGCAGGCGTACAGCGCCGACGGCTATTTCGAGGAATACGACCTGGACATCGGCGTCATCGCCGCGCTGGCGGCCAGGGCCAGGCCCATGCCCTGCGCCGACCTCGCCTTGCCGGGCTACCTGCGCTGAAGGCGCTGGCGCGCAAACGGCCTTCTTGACAGCGGGCGGTCCGGTCACTACGTTACCGGACAAGGAGACGTTGCCATGCCGTCCGCTCCGCTCACGCCAAGCCAGAAGATGCGACAGTACCGCTGCAAAATGAAGCAGAAGGGGCTGCGTTCCGTCCAGATCTGGGTGCCGGACACGCGTTCCCCGGCGATTTCGCGCGAACTGCGGCGGCAATCCCTGCTCGCCAGCCGCGGACCGGACGAACAGGAGGTCATGGCCTTCCTCGACGACGTGCGCGCCTGGGACGACGAGGCATGAAACGCGGCGATGTTGTCATCGTCGCCATGTCCGGGGATTACGGGAAGGTACGGCCCTGCGTCGTGGTCCAGCACGACCAGGCGAACGCGACCCACGCGAGCGTCGTCGTCTGTCCCTTTTCCTCGCACCTGCTCGATGCCCCGCTTTTTCGGATCACTGTCCAGCCGACGCCGGAGAACGGGTTGACGTCGGCCTCGCAGATCATGGTGGACAAGATCGCGGCCGTGCGCAGGGACCGCTTCCGCGAGGCGGTCGGAACCTTGGAGGATGCCGTCATGGTGCAGGTCAATCGTTGCCTTGCGCTGTGGCTTGGCTTGTAAGCGCGCGCCACGGCGGCGGAGGCCTTTTCGTGCAGTTTTCGGTCCTGACCATCTTCCCGGAATTTTTCGATTCCTTCCTCTCCTGCGGGCTCATGGCCAAGGCGCTGGAGGCCGGCGTGGTGTCCGTAACCCGGATCAACCCGCGCGACTTCGCCACGGACAAACACCACACCGTGGACGACCGCCCCTACGGCGGCGGTCCGGGCATGGTCATGGGCCTGCCGACGCTCGTTTCCGCCCTGCGCAGCCTGCCGCGCCCGGGCCGCATGCTCATGCTCTCCCCGGCCGGCCGGCCGCTGTCGCAACGCTTCGCGGCCGAACTCGCCGGCGAGGAGGCGCTCACGCTCCTGTGCGGCCGCTACGAGGGCATCGACGCCCGGATCTGCGACCTGTTCGACATCACCCCGGTCTCCGTGGGCGATTTCGTGCTCTCCGGCGGCGAATCCGCGGCCGCCTGCCTCATGGAGGCGGTCTCGCGCCTGGTGCCGGGATTCATGGGCAAGGACGCCTCGGCCGAGGAGGAAAGCTTCGCCTCGGGCCTGCTCGAATACCCGCATTACACAAGGCCCGAGGTGTTCGAGGGCCTGCCCGTGCCGCCGGAGCTCCTCTCCGGCCACCACGCGGCCATCGCCGCCTGGCGGCGCGAACGCTCCCTGGAGACCACGCTCGCCCGGCGGCCGGACCTGTTCGACGCCGTGGCCCTTTCCCGGCAGGACGCGGACTTCGTGCGCGGCCTGCCCCGGGCGCGCGCCGGGCGCAACATGCACCTCGGGCTCGTGCACGGGCCGGTGGTGCTCAAGGACGGGAAAGTCGGCACGGTGTCTTTGACAAACCTCGACGTTCACGATATAGCGCGCGTTTCCCGTACCTACGGACTCGGCGGGTTCGAAGTGGTGTCGCCGCTTCGGGACCAGCTGGCCCTGGCCGCGCGCATCGTGGCCCATTGGCGGGAAGGGCCGGGATTGGCCGCCAATCCCGACCGCGCCGAAGCGCTCTCGCTCGTGCGCCTGCACGAAGGGCTGGACGCGGCGCTGGCCGCCGTCACGGCTGACCACGGACGCGATGCCGCGCTCGTGGCCACGAGCGCCAAGGGGCCGGCGACCATGTCCTTTGCGGCGGCGCGGGAACTTATCGCCGCGCGCCCCACGCTGCTGGTCCTCGGGACCGGGCATGGGCTGGCGGACGAAGTGCTTGCGCGGGCGGACGGGATTTTGCCGCCGCTGCGGCCGTTTTCGGACTACAACCACCTCTCGGTGCGGGCCGCGGCCGGCATCCTCACCGACAGGCTGCTCGGCGACGTTCTCTAGGAACGGCGGGCGGCGAAAGAAACGACATTCCAAGGCCGGGGGGACGCGGGGCGTCCGGCGGCCTTACCTGAGGAGAAAGCGTCATGAACGTGATCAAGCAGATTGAAGGGGAGCAGATGCGCCTGGACATGCCGGCGTTTCGTCCCGGCGACACCGTCAAGGTGCACCTGCGCATCATCGAGGGCGAGAAAGAGCGCATCCAGGTGTTCCAGGGCGCGGTGCTGCGGCTGCGCAAGGGCGGAGTGAACTCCACCTTCACCGTGCGCAAGGTGTCCGACGGCGTGGGCGTGGAACGCGTGTTCCCCATGCATTCGCCGTTCATCGAGCGCGTGGAAGTGGTCGCCCAGGGCAAGGTGCGCCGCAGCCGGCTGTACTACCTGCGCAGCCTCCGCGGCAAGGCCGCCCGCATCAAGACCAAGTCTTCCTGGGAATCCTAGGCCCCGGCGTTTCGCCGTGGACCGCCCTGGAATCCTTTTCCCGGCCGCCGCCTGTCCGTCGCCGCTTTCCCGGCCGGACAGGCGCGGCCGTCTTTTGTCATGACCGATAGCGACCTGCTCCTGACGGCCGGCGTGGACGAGGCCGGGCGCGGCTGCCTGGCCGGGCCGGTGGTGGCCGGGGCGGTCATCCTGCCCGAAGCCTACGACCTGCCGTACCTGACGGATTCCAAGAAGCTCTCGGCCGCGAGGCGCGAGACGCTCGCCCCGGCGATCAAGGCGCAGGCCGTCGCCTGGGCCGTGGGCATGGCCTGGCCGGCGGAAATCGACCGCATCAACATCCTGCAAGCCACGTTCGCGGCCATGGCCCGGGCCGTGCGGGCGCTTTCGCGGCATCCGGCCGCCCTCGTCATCGACGGCAACAAGTGCATTCCGGCAGCGCATCTGGCGATCTTGTCCGCCGCACCGCGCCAGAAGGCGGTCGTCGGCGGCGACGCCAGCGTGCCCGCCGTCTCCGCCGCCTCGATTCTCGCCAAGACCAGCCGCGACAAACTCATGACCGTGTTCGAGCGCCGCTATCCCGGCTACGGCTTCGCCGCGCACAAAGGCTACGGCGCGGCGGCCCATCTCGCGGCCCTTACGCGCCTCGGCCCGTGCCCCATCCACCGCCTGACCTTTCGTGGCGTCCTGCCCGAAACCTCGCGCCAACTGGGACTCCCCGGGCTCTAGCCCCATGTGCGACGTTCCCGTTCTCCCGGCGCTGCTGCGGCCTCTCCATCCCTCCCTTCCAGGGGGTCCGGGGGGGATGANNGAGGCAGAGCCTCTCCTGGCCGCCGGAGGCCTCCCCATGACTCCTTCCCAAGCGCCGCATCTCCGGCTCGGGCGCGCGGGCGAGACGGCGGCCGAGGCGCTGCTCGCCGGCAAGGGCTTTACGGTGCTTGCGCGCAACTACCGCACGCGCGGCGGCGAGGTGGACCTCGTCTGCCAGGACGGCGAAACAGTGGTGTTCGTGGAGGTCAAGACGCGCGGCGTGGGCAGCCTCGCCCGGCCGGACCAGGCCGTGACCGCGGCCAAGCGCGGCCGGCTCGTGCGGGCGGCGGCGGCGTTTTTGTCCGAGCGGGATCTGTGGGACCGGCCGTGCCGCTTCGACGTGGTGGCCGTGACCGCCTCGGGAAAAACGCTGACGGCCACCCACCTGCCCGATGCCTTCATCCTGGAAGACGGCATGGGCACGGGGAATTTCTACCAGCCCGGATAGGGGCGCCGCGCACGCCCTGTCGCGGCGTCTTGCCGCAAAAAACGCCCCGTGATCCTTGCGGATTCCTCGGGGCGTTTTCTTGCGGCCGCGCGAGCGGGCGGCGGGCTAGTCGTTGACGTCGACTTCGGCGCAGGTGTCGTCTTCCGAAAGGGAGAACGACGCGGCGGCCTCGAAGATGCGGGCTTCGACGTAGCTGACGTCGGCGTCGTCGCCGGAATCGAGGTCGAAGCAGTAGCCGTCCTTGGAGAGCAGGCCGCCGGGAATGAGGTCGCCGCGCTCGTCGGGGTCGGTGATGGTGTCGGCGTAGAAGCACACGGACAGGAAGCGTTCCCCGTCGAGGGCGGCCACGTCGACCATGGTGATGACGGGGCGTCCGCGCGGGGGTTCGGCACGCAGGCTGTAGCTCGCGGGCGGGCGCGGGACGAAGCTGACGGTGGCTTCGTTCAGGCTTTCGAGCACTTTCTTGAGGCGCAGAAAAGCGGCCTTGACCCCGTTGGGGTCGTCTTGCCAGTCGGCGATGAAGGCGTCGAGTTCGGACATTTCGGCTCTCCTCCTGTGACGTCCCTTAACGAATACTGTGGTATTTATCAATAGAAATGAACAAGTTAAGCCCGTTGTCCGCCAAAGGGGTGCGCACTTCGCGGACACGGACTAGAGGTAGAACAGGACAAGGAGGTAAAAGGATAGCCCGAGAAGAAAAAAAACAAAATCGCTTCTTCGCATGGAAAACTCCAAAAAAAAAGGTTGCCAAGCCCAAGGGTGTGGGATAAATACCGTCTCTCGCCGCGCCGAGGTAGCTCAGTCGGTAGAGCAGGGGACTGAAAATCCCCGTGTCGGCAGTTCAATTCTGTCCCTCGGCACCATAGAAATCAAAGGGTTAGCTGAAAAGCTGGCCCTTTTTTCTTTTTGCCTCATGTTTTTCTCCCCACTCTCTCCCCACTTTGAAAATGATGAGGAATGAACCGAGGCGTAAATAGCCCAGGCCCGCAGGGATGGAAAGTGGCGGCAATCCCGTGTTAAGCGACAGGAAATTTGTTTGAATTGCGAGGAGCGATCATGGCGACGATCAAACACGAATCACATATCTTCATCGGCAAGGTCAGGCGACTTTTCGCGGTCCACTTCCGCAAGGGCTACGTGGCTCGGCAACTGCGCGACCGCCAGGGGGACTGCCACCAGTGCGGGACATGCTGCCACTTCACCATCGCCTGCCCGATGCTGACCCGGGACCATTTGTGCCGCGTGTACGGCAAATTCCGGCCCAAGGCCTGCCGTCTGTTTCCCCTCGACCAGAAGGATATCGATGACGTGGCCCGGTGCGGCGGGGTTTGCGGCTACGGCTTCGACACCCGAGCAAGGTCACGGTAGAAAAGCCGCCCTCCCCCGCCGCCTCCCCTCCTCTTGAACCCTCCCGGCAGGGAATGCTGTCCGCCCCCATGCTCAAGAACCTGAAGCGGGAAAAGCCGTGGGCCAAGCTGCGGATGTCGCGCAAGGAATATGAGACGCGCCGGCCGTGTACAAATGCGGGTGTCCGTCGGACCGGGTTCGAAGAGCATATCGCGCACTTTCCCGATGCAGTCATTGATTCAAGGCAAGAAGCCGGGGAAATCTGCGTCAATCCCTCTTGTGCCCCTTGCTCTTGAACCGCCGCCAGTCGAACTTGCGGAGATTAATCCCGGGCCACCAGCGCATGACGCCGATGGCCTTTGCGCAGATGGTCGGCAACAACTCAAACCCAGGAGCCACCCTCAAGAATTGACTGGTCCGAGGAAGGCCGGCAGGTCACTTCCACCTGCCGGTAATCCTTGAGGCGCTTGTCGCCCTTTCGGCGTTCCGAGGCCAGCAGCAGCTTGTGGAGAAACAAGGCCGCCATGGAGAAAATGCCGGCATCGTCAGGCAGCGGTGCGGTCTTGAAAAGGCCGTCAGGCACCATATCCAAGGGAGGGACTGCGGTCGCTAGACTTTTTCGCAAAGGCGGCCTTGGGTCAGTTCTCGCTTGACAGCAACACCGAAAGCCGAGTGTGGAAGCCATCATTCCAAGCGCTGTTCGGCCCCTGCTCAACCGTGTTCGCCACGCTCTGGCTCTGGCAGGCCATGGCCTGGGTCGATGGGCCAGGTCAGCGTGAAAACCGTGCCGCCGCCGGCGGCCGTCCTGCATGCAGCGCGTCCGCCATGCGCACGCGCGATGGCAGCCACCACGGCCAATCCCAGGCCGCTGCCGCCCGAGCGCGCGCCTCGCGCGCGTCGGAACGCCGTAAACAAGTGAGGAATCAAGTCTTCTGGCATGCCTGGCCCGTCATCCTCGACGCTGAGTTCACACCAGCCATCCTTCACGTGAGACTGGATTCGCACGTGGCCCGCCACGGCATACCGGCACACGTTATCAAGCAGCGCCAGCAGTGCCTGCCGGATACGCACCGGATCGCAGTATACGGACCGTGTGTCCAGGTCCAGAATCGCACGCTGGCCCGCCGACTGCAACGCGTCACCAACCATGTCCACCACGGCTTTGATTTCAGCGTCAAGCCGGGCCTCTCGCAACTGCAAATCCAAATGCCCGCTTTCCACCAGACTCACCACCCGCAGATCCTCGATCAATCGCGTCAAGCCCTCGACCTGCGTCAGCAAGCTGAGGAACTGGGAGGTACTGGGCGTGAAAACGCCTTCGGCCAGGCCTTGCAGGCGGCCGCGCAGGATTGTCACAGGGGTGCGCAGTTCGTGAGCGATCGCGGCGTTCCAGAACGCCTGTTCCTCGGTCATGCGCTGCAACTGATTCGCCAGCGCATTGAAGTCGTCCGCCAATTGGGCGGCTTCGCCCAGAGAGCGATCGCCCGCGACGGCACGCGCGTTGAGATCACCCTGGGCCACACGGCGGATGCTGGCCGCCACCGAGTTCAGCGGGACCAGGATGCGGCGCGACAGGTTGACCGCAACGAGGATAGACAGCGCCAGACCGGTAAGCGTAGCGCCGATCATCCATATCCACTCCGGCCCCGTAGGTATCCAGCTGTAATCCAAGGGATTATCGGGCCAATAGATTTGCCACAGATAGTAGAACGCGTACGACGTCAGGATGACGAGCAACGTGACGCCCAGCGCAATCGCCATCATCGCCAGCATGATCTGGCGACTCAGCCCGACCAATTTCATTCGCTGCCCCGCAGCTTGTAGCCGACCCCGCGCACGCCAACCGGGATTCCCCGGACGCCGAGATCCTCCAGCTTCTTGCGAAGCTTGCTGATGTGGCTGTCCACCGTGCGCTCCAGGGCATCCCCCTCCGGCAGGCAGGCGGCCAGCAGTTCGGTGCGGCTGAACACCCGCTTGGGCGCACCCGCCAGATGGGTCAGCAGTTTAAACTCCGTCAACGTCAACGCCAGGAGATGGCTCTGACCGAAGACACGCACACGGGCTTCGTGGTTCTCCAGGTCGATCTGGAAAGGCGCCACGCGCAGGATGCGCCGATTCTGGCAATTGCCGCGCGTCATGGAGCGGCGCAGCACCGCCTGCGTCCTGGCCACGACTTCAGCCGGATTGAACGGCTTGACGATATAGTCGTCCGCGCCGATGCGCAGCCCCATCAGCTTGTCGATGTCCTGGTCGTGCGCCGTCAGCATGATTACGGGCGTGTCACCCCGATGGCGGATCTCGGAAAGCACCTGCCAGCCGTCCATGCGCGGCATCTGCACGTCCAGCAGTACGAGGTCGGGCTTGAGGGTCTGGTGCAGCTCGAGCGCCCGGAGGCCGTCTGCGGCGTGCACAGTGCGCATGCCGCCGCGCGCCAGATAGGCGGCGAGGATTTCGGCGATCTCGGACTCGTCCTCGGCGATCAGCACCAGGAATTCGCGACCCTTGGACAACTCGGAGCGAGATTTCCGTTCAAGCATGGCAGTTTTTTCTGCTCCATCGAATTTACATTTCATATCCATTGAAAATCCATCGAGTCAAGGCAAGGAGACGCCTATCTTTGCGGGCACAGGGCTGCCTGCTCCTGAAGGAATCCACCATGAAGATCAAACGATTGTGCCGCCATGGCGGTTTGCTTGCCCTCGCGGTTTTGATGCTGGCCGGCTGCGGTCAGGCCGAACCGGAGGTGGCGCTCCCGCCACCACCGGTATCCGTTACGACCGTCACGCCGTCGCGGCTGGAACTGAGCGAGGTTCTGCCGGGGCGCGTCGCTGCGGTACGCATCGCCGAGATCCGGCCCCAGGTCAGCGGCATCGTGCAGCGCCGCCTGTTCGAACAGGGCGCCGAGGTGCAGGCCGGCCAGCCACTGTTCCAGATCAACCCGGCGCCGTTCAAGGCCGATGCTGACGCCACTGGAGCAGCCCTGCAACGGGCCGAGGTCGCGTTGGCGCGAGCCCAGCTGCAAACCAGGCGGCTGCAGTCTTTGGTCGAGGTCGGCGCGGTCAGCCGTCAGGTCTACGACGACGCGGTTTCCCTGCGCGACCAGGCCGCCGCCGACGTCGCGCAGGCCCGCGCCACGCTGAAACGCCGCCAGCTTGATCTGAAGTTCGCCACAGTGGAAGCGCCTATTTCCGGGCGCATCGAGCAGGCGCTGGTGAGCGAGGGCGCGCTGGTCAGCAGCGGCGACAGCAGTCCCATGGCGCGTATCCATCAGATCGACCAAGTCTACGTCGATGTGCGCCGCCCGGCGTCCTCGCTCGAATCGCTGCGTCAGGCACTGCTGTCGCAACAGGCCAGCGCCGATGCGGGTCTGCCCGTGACCATCCTCCGAAGCGATGGCGAGGCGTACGATGTCACCGGACGCATCCTGTTCTCAGGCGTCAATGTCGATGCCGGCACCGGCGACGTACTGCTGCGCGTGCTGGTGGACAACCCGCAACGCCTGCTCCTGCCGGGCATGTTCGTGCGCGCACGCGTGCCGCGTACCAGCTATGCCGAGGCGCTGATGGTGCCGCAGCAGGCGGTGGTACGAAACGACGGCGAGCCGCAAATCTGGACCCTCGATGCGCAGCACCGGGCGAAGCTCACCCCGGTCAAATTGGGCGAGCTGCTGAACCGGCACTATCGCATCCAGTCCGGCCTCGCCGCCGGGCAAACAATCGTGGTCGAAGGGATGGCGCGCCTGTCCAACGGCATCGAAGTGCAAGCGCACGAGTGGCAGGCGCCTGAACCTACAACTGCGGCATCTTCGCACTGAACGCCCGGGAGCACGTCGCCATGCCTCAGTTCTTCATTCATCGCCCGGTCTTCGCCTGGGTCGTCGCCCTGTTCATCATCCTGCTGGGCGTGATCGCTATTCCCAACCTGCCAATCGCCCGGTTTCCTCCGGTGGCGCCGTCCACCGTCACCATTTCCGCGACCTATCCCGGAGCCACGCCGCAGACCATGAGCGACGGGGTGATCAGCCTCATTGAGCGCGAGCTCTCCAGCGTCAAGAACCTGTTGTACTTCGA